>CBFDBN010000354.1:0-4731 GCA_965603055.1 uncultured bacterium
GCTGGGGCAACTCGTCTTGGGGCGAGTGCTGGGGTGAAGATTGTGCAGGAAGTGGAGAAGGTGACAGAGTCCTGAATTAACTTTAAAAATTGTTAAAATACTATGCGTAAATGGATTCTTCATCATATCTTAATATTGAAATTATTTAGAATGTTTCATGATCAATTTTTGGATACAGGATTGGCGAAAGCGATGAAGGATGTGGAAGATGATGAAGAATATGATTTAGAAGAAGCGAAAAGATTATCAGGTTTTAAAAACGAATGTCAAAATTAAAAAAGTGATTTTTTAGAGGAGAAAAATTTTGGTCGACTTACGAGCTTACGTATTTTTAGATAATCTTCAACCACAATACGCTGCATTCCTGGGTACAGTGGCGCAAGGATTTTTACCGATCGCTCACATGGCATCGCTTAATGTTGAAATATCGCCTGGCATTGAAATCAATCGGATTACTGACATCGCCCTGAAATCAACACACGTGACGCCAGGGATGCAAATTGTCGAACGGCTTTATGGAATGCTGGAAATTCATTCCGAATCCCAGGCAGATGTTCGACAGGCAGGAAAAGCAATTCTGGATGCGTTGGGATTAAAAGAAGAAGATCGCTGGAAACCAAAAATCTTTTCCAGCCAGGTTATCCGCCGAATCGATGATCACCAGACGCAATTGATCAATCGGATGCGCCATGGAAATATGATCATCCCGGGTCAGACGCTTTACGTGATGGAAGTCCAGCCGGCTGCTTATGCAGCACTGGCAGCAAATGAAGCCGAAAAATCAGCCGAAATTAATATCCTCGAAGTCCGTTCTTTTGGCAGTTTTGGAAGAGTTTATCTCGGCGGCGAAGAACGGGACATCGATGTGGGGTGGCGTGCAGCGGTTAATGCCATCGAAAGCGTTTCGGGCAAAACAGCGGAATAATTACTGGAGGAAAATGACCCAATCTGTTTTGGTCATTGAATATTGGATTTTTAATATTAATTGTCAATTAAAAAAAGATTGAACATAGGAGGATATTAGCATGGCAGAAGCTCTTGGAATGATTGAATGCCGCAGTTTTCCCGCAATGGTCGAAGCGGCAGATGCAATGGTAAAAGCAGCGAAGGTCGAACTGGTGAGTTATGAAAAAACTGGTGGCGGATATATTACGGCAGTTATTCGTGGCGATGTTGCGGCTGTAAAAGCTGCCTGTGAGGCTGGTCAGGCTGGAGCAGCGAAAGTCGGCGAAATTGTTGCGGTTCATATCATTGCTCGTCCCCATAGCAATGTCGATCTGGTTATTCCATTGGGTCGGAAAGAACTGGTCGAAGGACAAATGAAAAAGAAATAATGTAGGGCAATTTGCCAAATTGTCTTACAGTTCACAGTAGAAAACTTATAGGAATCACGATGCTGTTAGCCAAAGTGATCGGTACCGTTGTATCGACTCGAAAAGAAAAAAGCATGGAAGGGCTCAAGTTTCTATTATTGAGACAAATCGATCTGGATGGCAATGAAAGCGGGGGGCATGTTGTCGCTGCTGATGCTGTCGGAGCTGGAGTTGGAGAGATGGTGCTCTATGCCACTGGCAGCTCTGCTCGCCAGACGGTGATGACAGATAAACGTCCCTGCGATGCCGTTGTAATGGCGATTGTGGATAATTGGGAAGTGGATGGAAAAATGAAGTATAAAAAAGGAAGGGATGATTGATGTTAAAATGGGAGCATTGGATTTGATCGTTTAACCCAGAATCATTGGCATATACCCGAATCCAAGGTCTTCGCTCCCAATGGCTGAAATTGAATAAAATGATTTTGGACTATAGATTTGGATAATCCCTTTTTAATCGGAAAAAAAATCTATCTCCGACCAGTCGAACTAGAGGATGCTAAATTTCTTTTAAAGGGAGAAAACGATCCCATCGTTCGAACGTCTCTTTTTCTGGCTTTGCCGGTTAGCCTTACGAGTGAGCAGGAAAAAATTGAACAATACACCAAATCTAAAGAGGCGATTGTCCTTATTATCATTGAAAAAGAAACCAACAAGCCTCTCGGGCAAACGGCATTTTTCCGAATCGATTA
Source organism: uncultured bacterium (assembly GCA_965603055.1). Taxonomy (GTDB): domain Bacteria; phylum Zhuqueibacterota; class Zhuqueibacteria; order Thermofontimicrobiales; family Thermofontimicrobiaceae; genus CBFDBN01. The sequence continues at coordinate 2,065 of CBFDBN010000354.1, forward strand.
TATCAGTCGTTCAGCGATTTTTTATTTAGCCATTCTTGATTCTGTTCAATGGTCAAAGGGATTTGGATCGCAAGTCACGCAATTAATGGTTGATTATGCGTTCGAAACTTTAAATTTAAATCGCATCCAGCTTCATGTCTGTGCTGAAAATACGCCTGCAATAAAAATTTATGAACGAGTTGGCTTTGTCAAAGAAGGCGTGTTGCGACAGGCGATGTTTCGCAATGGGAATTACGTGGATTTTTGGGTGATGGGGATTTTGAGGAGCGATTGGTTAGAAAAGCAAACGAATTAAGCATTTTAAGGGAGCTTATTTTTTGTCTAATTTTACAGACACACAAATTGACTATATCGCAGAAAAAGTATTTCACATTATCACGAGCAAAAAAAGTCCAGCCGTGCCATCTTCAACAAATGGATCGATCAATCATTTGTTAGTTGGGCAGGGCATTTTCAACACAATTGATGAAGCAGTCAAAGCCGCTGCCATTGCCCAAAAACAACTTGATAGTATGTCCCTGCACAAACGTGATGAAATTATAGCCAGTATTCGATCTGTAATGTTGGAACATACTCATGAATTATCTTCAGATGCTGTTTCAGAAACAGGATTGGGGCGAGTCGAGGATAAAGTTGCCAAAAATAAATTGGTCAGCGAAAAAACGCCTGGAACAGAGGATTTATATCCAACGGCTCGCACGGGTGATCATGGACTCTGTCTGTTTGAGCCAGCGCCTTACGGTGTCATTGGTGCCATCACGCCGATTACCAATCCCACTTCGACAATCATCTGCAACACTATCGGCATGGTCGCCGCGGGAAATGGCGTTGTGATCAATGTTCATCCTGGCGTGAAAAAGACTTCAATTAAAAATATAAATTTATTAAATCATGCGATAACAAAAGTCGGGGGGCCACAAAATTTAGTGACAGGAATTGCTGAGCCAACTATTGAATCTGCCCAGCAATTAATGCGGCATCCTGGGGTGAGAATTCTTGTCATTACTGGCGGCGGCGGTGTCGTTAAAGAAGCAATGAACAGCGGTAAACGGGCCATCTGCGCGGGACCAGGCAATCCACCTATCGTAGTCGATGAGACCGCTGATCTGGAGTTGGCAGGACAAAACATCGTCAAAGGCGCTTCGTTTGATAATAATATTATTTGTGTGGATGAAAAAGAGTTAATCGCGGTTGACAGTATCGTGGATAGCCTGGTTCAAATCATGGCAAAAAACGGAGCGTTCCTACTCAATCAAAACCAATTGAAACAAATTGAGAATCTCATTTTCGACAAAATTGACTCTGCTTCAAAACACGGGGTCATCAATAAATCATTCATCGGCAAAAATGCCAGCGTGATTCTTTCAAAGATCGGTGTGTCGGTGGATGATAAAATCAGGTTAGCAATTGTCGAAGTCGATCAAAATCATCCACTGGTCTGGACCGAACAGATGATGCCAATTCTGCCCATTGTTCGTGTGAACAATGCTGATGAAGGAATCGATTTGGCGAAACAGGTGGAAGGCGGAAATTTCCATACCGCGGTGATGTATTCCCGAAATTTAGATAATCTCAGTCGAATGGCAAGAGAAATAAATACAACCATCTTTGTCAAAAATGGCCCTGCGTATGCAGGTCTGGGCTTTGGCGGAGAAGGTTATACCTCATTCTCGATCGCCAGTCCGACAGGTGAAGGCTTAACAGGTCCACGAAGTTTTTCAAGAGAACGACGTTGTGTATTGGTTGATCATTTTCGGATAGTCTAATATGAAAAAATATCCCGCAATAGCGCTTATCGAATTCAGCAGCATCGCTACAGGTGTAACCGCAAGCGATGCCATGGTGAAAAAAGCCCCGATATCAATGTTAAAAGCTGGTACGGTCAGTCGAGGCAAATATCTCGTTTTGATCGGCGGCAGTACTGCATCGGTTGAGGAATCATTCAAAGAAGGCTTGAATGTTGGCGCTTCTGCTGTTGTTGACAAAGTCTTTTTACCCGATATCCATCCGCAGGTACTGGATGCCATGCTGGGAAAGCGGAAAAAAGTAATTTATGAATCATTCGGTATCATCGAAACCACTTCTATCGCGGCATCCATTGAAGCGGCTGATGCGGGGATAAAGGGCGCGGTTGTGGATATTATTGAAATCCGCATGGGCGATGCGTTAGGCGGCAAGGCATTCGTGATGATGAACGGAAAAGTTGAAGATGTGGAAGCGGCTGTGGAAATTGGGATGAATGCGATCACTAACAAAGCGCTGTGGCGGAATAAAATCATTATTCCATCACTTCACCCGGAAATGGCAAAGCAGATCGATATTTCGACTAGATTTGGATTAGCTGAGTACCGAAAATTACCAGGGGACGAGAACGAAAATGTTACTGGGTAAAGTCATTGGCACAGTTACGCTTTGCGTTGTTTATGAAGGACTTGAAGGCGTTCCGCTTTTGCTGGTTCAGCCTTTGAATAAAAATTCCCAACCAACGGGAAAGCCAATCGTAGCTTGCGATTCCACCCGAATGGCAGGACCCGACGAATTGATTTACTACGAAGGCGGACGGGAAGCAGCACTGGCTTTAGATCCCTGGTTCGTTCCCGTTGATCATACGATTATTGGAATTGTTGATGGTATAAATTTGATTGATGAGAATGAATAATCTGTTAT
>CBFDBN010000355.1:0-4712 GCA_965603055.1 uncultured bacterium
GAGCACCCAGGGCCTGATACCGCTAGCATCCCATTCTGTTAAATCACCGTCTGCACTAAAGTTAGTTGGAACTGTCAATGAAATTGTTGGGACTCCCAAACCAGTGTTTGTCACAGCCCCTGACATACCTGCAGGACCGAAATTACCGGAGGCGTCAGAACACTCAACTGCATAATAATAAGTGACATCTTTATCAATTAATGGATAATAAATCCAATGAGTTGCAGTCTTAGTATTTTCCGGTATTGTTGCTTCTAAAACTTCGACGTTTGGGGAACAAACATCTGTGATTGGCTCCTCACTATAGTATACAGTATAGGTTTCGCTTGCTTCTCCCTCGACATCTTGCCAGATCACCAGGTTGAAATAGTCTGATGGGACGGCGCTAATTCCTGTCACTTCTGCCGGCGGAATCCAATCAAATACTGGATTACCAGTCCAGATATCATCAAAATATACGACTTTATCTGCAAAATCTGCCTGACCATTAGCTACAATCGCAAATGTCGCAATTTTCGATGAATCAAATTCGCCATCTACCATGCCACCTATAGCATCATCCCAAACACCAGCAAATCGATTAAACTCATTTAGTGGAACTTTAACTTCTTTCCACGTACCATCATACTGCATATTTGCTTCGTCGAGATAATAAGTTGCTTGAAATGGATAATCGCCAGTTTCAGCTCCATCTTCATCAGTATCACCAAAAACTAAACCTAATGTACCTAATCCAGCTTCTGCTTTAATTTTTAATTGTACAGAATCAGTTGCCCAGTTATACATTAAATTTCTGACATCTGCCAATCCAAAATTTACTCCATCCCATTCGCTTCCAGTAATCCATTTTATTGAATTTGTACCTTCAGCAAACGCTTCTTCATCAGTGATTTCTGCAGAACCACTCCAACCAACCCACATACTGACATTGGATGGTACATTTTTACCATTAAAAAATACCAAACTCATTGGCGCAACACCAGAGACCTCTAATTTGTCAAGAATCAAAACACCAGATACTGTATCATCCGGGGTACCAAATAAAGAACCATTCTGAGACCATTCTAATACAATTGAGTGGATTTTGTCTTGATCAAGTATATGATTTGCATCTATGGCACCACTCCAGCCCGGTTGATAGAACTCCGGACCTTCATAGGGATTAGCTGCGTCGGCATTAGCCATTGAAACTTTCACCTCGTTCCAGCCTGGTTCTGAATCAAGAATTTGGTGATCTGACATCCAAACTTCTTGATCGTTTTCAGCAAAACTTGCCCCAGGTCCAACGTCATATAACATAACCCTGAATGTTACTAAATTAGGTTTTGATGGTTTTTCAAGAACATAGTACCATACACTAATATCAGTATAAGGTGAAAAGTCAAAAACAGCTCCTGAATCAGCAGGATGAACTGCTATATTCATCCATCCACCATATTGATCATAAGCCTGGTTTTGCCATTCAACCTTTAATGCTCCTGTTCCTTCATGTACAATAGTAGTCTCCTGGAAGAGGCGTAAATACTGTTTTTCAGTGTCTGTGCTAAAAGCGATAGTAGTGTCTGGATATTCATCAAAACTATTAACTAACCATTGTCCATTGACAACGAGAGGTACAAACAATAAACAGGCAAATAGTAACACAATTTTTTTCATGGTTACGCTCCTTTGGTAAAGGTTCAAATTAACTATGACAATTTGAATTTAAATAAGTAAAACTTCTATTTTCACCTCCCTTCAACAGTTAATCTTAACGATATCAATATTTAAAAATAAGAAATTGGAAAATTTAATCACACCTCCTCTCTTTATAGAGTTCTGCAAAATAGGAAAAAATGTCATTTCGAGTCCCGATTTATCGGGAAGAAATCTGGTTAACAAATAGATATTATTAAACATACAGATTTCTCACTCCACCCCGTTCCGTTCGAAATGACACTGAAATCTTAATTTTGCAGAAGTCTATTAAGTTAGTAGTTATTGTAAAATTAGTTAGTTAATTTAATTTAACAAATAATTTTGGATTTGTCAAGTAAATATTTTTTTGAGCAAAAATAACCTGTTTGATTGTGGATATTCAAAACGCCCTCGTTATAAAAATTTCATTTAAGTTGCGTGATTATCAACTATTCAATAGTAAATAATTAAAAGAATTGTGTGTAAAGAAAAATTATAGTAATAATCAACAAAAGTGAAAGTCCGATGTTTGTCTTTGTCCAATCTGGATTTCGACTCTCAACCATCTGCGTGAATTCAGTTTGAACCTCATGCGCAGTGGCAAAGGTCAGTCCAGTAACTTTTGCCCTCACCGGTGGATTGGTCATTAGGCTGACAAAAAGTAACACACTGGCGGAAACAATAAACAGAAAGATAGCAAAATGTAATAAATTCATTTGGGCGATGTTTATTAAAAATGTTGAATGAATGTAACCGGCATTAGATAATAGCTCGGTAATGATTCGAAAAGCTCCAATAATTGCCCCTGTTATCAGCGTCCAGGTTGCTCCTTTGCCATTGACCCGTTTCCAAAGTAATCCGATCAGAAAAACTGCCGCGATCGGTGGCGCGATGTATGCCTGGATATTTTGCAGGAACATAAAAAGCGTGATGCTGATGTATTCAATGAAGGTCACCCATAAAATTGCCAGAATTACCAGGACAGTGGTTGCTAATCTCCCGACCAACACCAGCTCTTCCTCAGAAGCTTTTGGTTTATTTGGCTTATAAAAATCTATTGTAAAGAGGGTTGAGCTGCTATTGAAACAGGTCGCAAGCGAAGACATTAAAGCTGCCAGAAGGCTGGCGATTACGAGTCCCTTGATCCCAGCAGGCAGCAAAATACCTGTTAACATGGAAGGAAAAATTTTATCGCCTGTGATATTGGGAAATAAAGCAACGGCTATCAAACCAGGAATAATAAGCAATAGAACAGGGAGAATGCTTAAAAATCCTGCCAGAATGGTACCGCTTCTTGCCTGGCTGATATTTTTAGCGCTCAATACTCGTTGAACCATATATTGATCGGTACACCAGTAGCTGATTCCCAAAATTGGCAGGCCAAATATAATTCCAGTCCAGGGAAATTCTGAATGCGATAAGGGTTTGACCATGCTGAAAAAGTCTGGGGAGAGTTGCTGTTGCAGGGCACTTAATCCACCGACCTCCTTTAAACCGAAAAGCAACAGTGCAAAAGTCCCCCCGATTAAAATCACCGCTTGAGCCACCGAAGTATAAATCACTGCACCCAGTCCACCAACGATTGTGTAAATTCCAGTCACGACAACGATTATAATCGCCGATGTATAAAAATCCCAGCCTAAAACCTGGTTTAATATCAGTCCGCCTGCAAAAAGAATGACGGAAATTTTTATCAGAACGTAGAAAAGGATCGAAACGCTGGAGAGATAGATTCTGCTGGTTTTATTGTATCGTTTTTCAAGGTATTCGGGGATGGTAAAAACACCATTTTTCAGGTAAATCGGGGCAAAGATCCATCCCAGGATCAAAATTGAAAAGCAGCCGAGCCAGTAAAAATTTCCAACCGCCAGACCGCTTGTCGCACCTGAGCCCGCCAGGCTGATAAAATGCTCACTGGAAATACTGGAAGCAAATAACGATGCACCGATGGCAATCCAGCCGACATTTCTCCCTGCTAAAAAATAATCAGTGCTGGTCCGATTTTTTCTAGAGAAATAGAACCCGATTCCCAGGATCAATATGAAGTACAGACCAATAACAATAGTATCAATAGATTCCAGCTTATTGAGCATAGTTAATCTTTCGCTTCGGAAGGGCACCTAAACAAATTTATTCTCTCAACAATCATGCCAACACAATTTCAGAATAATAATCGCTTTATTTACAAACTATTAACAGTATTTATTCTTTGTATTGAAATGGTCAACTATTATTAAAATTATAATGTCATGTTATTATTTTGATAACACAGATGGACACTTTCAAAGTGGAGTCCATCTGAGGCTGAGAAAATTTACTTTATCAATACCAATTTTTTCATCTGCTGATAAACTTTATGCTCAGAATCAAAACTGATCTGGCAAAAATAGACCCCGTTCCCAACATTTTGTCCCAGTTCGTCCCGTCCATCCCAGGTGATTGTTTTTTCTCCCTTTGTCTGCTCTTCATTAATTAAAGTCGAAATTTTTCTGCCCAGGATGTTGAATAATTCAATCGCCACTTTCCCCTGGTCAGGCAAATGATATTTGATAACCGTGGCTGAATTGAATGGATTGGGATAATTTTGTTCCAATCGGAATTGAATGGGCGATCCGGCTTCCAAATCGTTTGGATCAGCAGAAGAATTTTCTCCGTAACTTTCCAGCCCAAACCACACTGTCTTGTGAATAGCCTGGTTTAAATTGACCACAAAATAATTGCTATCTACTGGGGGGTAGGTTGTAAATAATTCTCCTGTACTTCCGTCAGGTTTGAGTGGATAGATTCGAATCGAATCTGCTTCGATGTTCAAGTATAATTTGACATAAACGGGATAATTCACCGTTGGTGGATTGCCCCAATTATTATGAATCGTAGTGATCCCATCCCAGGTCATGCCAGAATTTTGTAACATGGTAGTCAGGGTGAATAATGATCGATCAGATATTTTCAAGGGCTTATCATTCAGCGAAATCCAGGTCAGCGTGGTGAAATCTGAAGCCTGAACAATTAGCATATTCCCAATTCTGGCGCCT
>CBFDBN010000356.1:0-4699 GCA_965603055.1 uncultured bacterium
GGCGGAACTGTTGGCAGGGGCGGTGGTCGTGCCAACCAGGCAATCTTTGCCATGCCCAAGATCAGCCTGAATGGACAAATGCGATTCACTGAGCAGGGTGAAGTGATTTCTTTTCGCTACGCTAATCCACTGATCGCTCATCGGCATCTTGAACAAATTGTGAATGCGGTGCTACAAACCACTCCTAAAGAGATTTCTGAACCACACTTTTCACCGAAAATGCGAGAAGTGATGGAACAAATCGCCAGCATTTCCATGAAAAACTACCGCAAGCTGATCGATAATCCAGAATTCTGGCAATGGTACCTGGAGATTACGCCAGTTAAATATATCGGTAAATTGCCTATTGCTTCTCGACCGGTTTCACGAAAGTCAGCCGACAAGCTCACATTTGAAGATATTCGAGCCATCCCCTGGAATTTTGCCTGGACACAAACTCGTTATAATCTTCCAGGCTGGTATGGCATCGGGGAAGCCTTAATTTCTTTTATTAATGAAAACAAGGGCAATCTGAATTACTTACAAAAGATGTATGATAGCTGGACTTTTTTCCGCACCATTATCGATAATGCGCAACTGGAAATGGGTCGGGCAAAGTTTGATATTGCAAATTACTATTCCGTTCTATCCCAACAAAGCTTTCATAAAGAAATTGAAGCTGATTTCAACAAGGCGCTTGATGCCATTTTGAAAGTAACGGGACAGGAAAATTTACTGGACAATCAATCCGCCATTCAGAAATCGATAATATTGCGGAATCCATATACGGACGTTTTAAATCTACTGCAAATCGAATTGCTACGCCGCTGCCGAAAATCAACTAAAAGCGAATGTAAGCAAAACGAAAATGCACTGTTATTGAGCATAAATGGTATTGCAGCAGCCATGCAAAGTACTGGATAATTGTAAATGGTGAACCAATTTTATTTGGGAGGGTAATCGTCCACTATCTCTGTTGATGTTGTCTTTGATTTCAGAATAACGATTAACGATTTACGATTTTAGAAGTATTATTGATTTTTTGAGCTTCAATTTTTCCGACGGTAGCACTTCATAAATCAAAAATCGTTAGTCTTTAATCGTAAATCATTTTTTTTTGAGCAAATCGGAGTGGTGAACTGTTACAGATAAGGAAATTTTCACCGATTCCATCTCGATAAGATCGGGATGAAATCAGTCTATCGAAGCATAAATTTAATTTTAAATAAAGGTTGTATCGATGACAATTTTAATCTTAATTGTTTTTTTAACCTTGACGATTTCAGGTATTTGTTCCCTTTTTGAGGCAGTTCTCTACTCCACCAGGATTGGAACGCTTGAAGTCGCTAAGAAAAAGGAAAACAAAAAAACACTGGCAAATAAGTTACTTGTAATGAAAAGAAATATTGCGGCGCCTATCGCAGCGATTTTGATTTTAAACACCATTTCAAATACTGCGGGTGCAACTATTGCTGGAATGTACGCTGCGAAAGAATTTGGCGGAAATTACGTGCTCCTGTTTTCAGTAATATTCACGCTTGGCATCTTATTTTTATCAGAAATTATCCCGAAGACTGTTGGGGCAGTTCATTGGCGCTATTTATGGTCAGTCATTGTACTTCCGCTTTCATTTATTAAATTTATGCTTCATCCAATAATCTATTTTACCCAAAAGTTGTCAAGTTTCATTACGAGAGGACAATCATACGAGAGTATCACCGAAGAGGAAATTTTAGCTGCGGCTCAAATGGGAGCAAGGGCAGGAGAAATTTCAGATCAGGAGCATTTAATTATCGATAATCTCATTAACCTTGAAAATCGAAAAATAAGAGAAATTATGACGCCTCGTCCCGTCATTTTTTCAGTGGATGCCCAAGTAAAAATTGAAGAGACGTTCAAAATCGTTGCTGAAAAGGGTTTTAGCAGAGTTCCCATTTATGAAGGCGACCGGGAAAATATTATAAGCTACGTGATGATACATGATTTAAGCTCGGCGAAAAATTTAGAAAATCCTGATATTTCTCTCAAAGATATTGCCCGTCCCATTTCGTTCGTCCCTGAAACGATAAATTGTTTTACTGTTTTATTCGATTTCTTAAGAACCAGAAAACAGGTTGCCATCGTAATCGATGAATTCGGTGGTGTTTCAGGTCTCATCACATTAGAAGACCTGCTTGAAACTCTATTGGGACATGAAATTGTTGATGAACATGATAAGGCAATTGATTTACAGGAAGTGGCTCGAAAACAGAAAAAAGTGTTCAAGCTTGATGAAAAACTATCTAAGAATCAAAAATCGTAGGGCGTTGGGAGTAGGGAGTAGGGCGTAGGGCGAAGATCAACGATCTCCCTACACTCCACGCCCTACAGCAAAGTTCATGAGGAGGTGATTCACCATCACAAGACTATTCAAAAAAGCATCAAAAAAGATCGGGTTGCCGCCTGGCACACTGGTTCATGTCGGGGAGAAGAAGGCTGAGAAAACCCGTATTGAAATCATCGATTACGATGAAAAGCATCTGCGAGAAGAACTCGTTGAGACGATTGAAGAATGTTTTCCGTTTAAAGAAGCACCAACAGTGACGTGGATTAATATTGATGGTCTTCATGAGGTTGAAATTATTGAAAAAATTGGCAATCATTTTGATATTCATTCTTTAATTTTGGAAGATATCCTTCATACGGGACAGCGTCCAAAATTTGAGGATTTTGAGAAATATATTTTCATTGTATTCAAAATGCTTTATTTCGATGAAAATGGAGATGATATTCTGGAAGAACAGATCAGCATCATTTTAGGATCGAATTTCGTGATTTCGTTCCAGGAAAAAGAGGGCGATGTTTTCAATCCAGTAAGAGAACGGATTCGAGCAGGAAGGTTTCAAATTAAAAAACGGAAAATCGATTACCTGGCTTATGCGTTAATCGATGCGGTGGTTGATAATTACTTCCTCATCCTGGAAAAAATTGGAGAAAAAATTGAAGACTTAGAAGAAGAGCTGCTTGATAATCCTACTCCAGAAACACTCCAGACCATACATCAATTGAAGCGAAAGTTGATCTCCTTGCGTAAATCGGTCTGGCCGCTGCGTGAAGTTATCGGTGGTTTAGAGCGAGGCGAATCTGCTTTATTTCACAAATCAACTGCTATTTACTTAAAAGATGTTTATGATCATACCATTCAGGTGATCGATACCATTGAAACTTTTCGAGATATGGTTTCAGGGATGCTGGACATGTATCTTTCCAATTTGAGCAATAAAATGAATGAGGTGATGAAAGTGCTGACCATTATCGCCACAATTTTTATTCCATTGACTTTTATCGCTGGAATTTATGGGATGAATTTCGAGTTCATGCCTGAATTGAAGTGGCACTGGGGATATTTTCTGGTATGGACATTGATGATTGTTATTGGGATCGGCATGGTTTTTTACTTTCGGAGAAAAAAATGGTTGTAATTATTCTAAAAATTCTGTAACTTCCTTATCAGATGGAGAAAGGCATGGCAAAAAAGTCAAACAAGAATGCGACTAAAAGCATCTGGGGTGAACACGAAATATCGCCTCGAAAGATTTACAACTGGGCTATTGGAGATTTAAATCTCTGGTGTAAAAGAACCAGCCAGGAAATTCAATTTGCCCATAAACGACTTCCCACCAGCGAAGACGGAACAAAAATAGAACAGCCGCCAGAAGATATTTCATGGTCAAGATTTGCCTTGAAAAAGGAACATCCTTCTATTCGGATTTCTCCGTTATTTCCTGACCGTCCCGTCGTTGTAAAACCTGAAACATTATTCAAATTAAACCAGGGAATTCAGGCAAGAATTTATATCCGTGTGCCTATCTGGTTAAAAATCGAGCTGACAACTCGTGAACCGATTACCCTAATTGAAATTCCAACCGTTGTTCTATCCAACACCTGGTTTGGCACCTTTTTGGAAGGAGAATTGTGTTACTGGATTTCTTCCAGTGCTCGACGGGAAATTGAGCCTGATCCTGACCGAAATTACCTTGCCATCTGTCCTATTCAACTGGTTAATAAATCCGATATCGATCTGTCGATTGAAAAGGTTTGTCTTCGAGTTGCAAATTTATCCCTATTTTTTGATGGAATACAGTTGTGGTCGGATGAGACAAAGGTTTTATACAAAGGCGAAGAGGCGACCAGCCAGATCGAATTCAGCGGCAAACCACCCACTGAAGCGCAGACAGCAGCAAGGATTACCACGCCTCGACATTTACTTAAACGAAGCCTGGCGGCACAAACGTTTGCCTCGCTGAAAGATTTACCCGGGATTGGTATACTCATCAACTGAGGAGAAATTAATGGAATCATTGAATATATTTGGCTGGGATGTCGGACAAATTTTTGTTATGCAAACACTCCAATCACTGATCCGATTGGTTATTTTATTATTTATTGGCTTACCAGCGATTTACCTTTTGAGCAAATGGATACGGAAGTATGTTACGAAGAAATTATCTGCTCAACAGGGAATGATTTTTAGCAAATTAGTTTTGTACGTTGGCGTCTTCATCATCACTTTTTCGATACTTAATGAATTTGGTTTCAAATTAACGCATTTAATTGGTGCTGCAGGAATTATTACCCTGGCTGTCGGATTTGCCTCTCAAACCAGTATTTCCAATATCATTAGCGGTCTATTCCTGATTGCTGAAAAACCATTTGAAGTGAATGATGTGATTAGCGTAGG
>CBFDBN010000357.1:0-4697 GCA_965603055.1 uncultured bacterium
AAACTGCTGCGGATTTCGATCAATTACAGGAAACCAACTGCTCTGAATTTGCACCATAATTCGATGCCCTTTCAAAAAAGTATGGCACTTATCCCGCAGGTCGAATTGGATATTTGTGACTTCGTTAGGTACAAACGGTTCTGGCTTTTCGAAACTATTTCGATATTTACCTCGAAAAACTTCACCTGCCAAAAGCATCTGAAAATCTCCCATTCGTACATTGCATGGATTGGGATCATTATCAGGAGCATCCCCAGGATAAACATCGATCAATTTCACTACCCAATCGGCATCTGTGCCAGTTGTCGAAACAAATAAATTGGCGATAATTGGACCAGCGATGGTAACATCTTCGGTCAGGACATCGGTTTGATAAACCAGCACATCGGGACGTCTTGAGGCAAATCTTTGATCTTCGACCATCCAGAGATGTCCCTGGGAGGTGCGTATCTCCTGGGAAAAAGGAACAGGCTTGTTGGGATCGCTGATGTACGAATCGAAAGCGTCTTCGGAATTCGCTATCGGCGCAGAAAAGAAAAGCTTCCCATTTTCATGAAAATAGATATTTTTTTCAGTCGTTTCTTTAGGCGGCCAGAGATCGTACGATTTCCATTGATTTGATCCTGTTTCAAAAACCAGCGCTTCGGTGAGATTGAATTCGCCTTTATCTTTCAGATAATACAGGAAAAATGGAAATTCAACATTTTTTCTGAAATACTCACTCGTTTTTGAGCCGAATCGAATATTGCCCAGTTCATCGCCATCCATGCGAGCCCAGCCGCCATGCAGCCAGGGACCAACCACCAGCGTACTTTTATTGTTGGGATTTTTCTTTTCGATTGTATAATAAATGCTCATTGGTCCATAAAAATCTTCGGCATCGAACCAGCCTGCAACATTTAGGATCGGATGGGTAATATCGTTTAGATATTGGAGGACGTCCTGTTTGTTCCAGTATTCATCGTAATCACCATGCTCCATGTATTGGTTCCAGGTTGGAACGTTATTGTGGAAATATAATTTATCAACATTGGAAACAGGACCTAATTCAAGAAAGAAATTGTAACCATCAGGCGTACCGTAATCGAATCCACGCGCTCGACTTGCCGAAGGTCCGATGCGTGTCCGAGCGTTCCAGGATAACCAACCAAAAGTATACATCAATCGAAAAGCGCCGTTATGATGAAAATCATCCCCGATCCACATATCGGACGGAGAAGCCTGCGGCGATGATGCTTTCATGGCTGGATGCGCATCGATCATTCCCATCATGGTCTGCCAGCCTGGATAAGAAATCCCCCATTGTCCAACCCGTTCATTATGGTTCGGAATAGTTTTGAGCAGCCATTCGATAGTATCATAAGTATCGCTGCTTTCATCGGTATCTTTCGGACCACGTTTCACTGTTTTATGTGGTTTCATCACAATAAATTCGCCTTCGGATTTGAACTTCCCCCGAACATCTTGATAGACGAAAATGAAGCCTTCTTTCGCATAAAGCTCGTTTGGTCCCAGCGAATATCGATAAACATCTTCGCCATAATACCGAACCGAATAGGGAGTGCGAAAAAGCATTATCGGGTAGTTCTGGCTTTGATCTTTGGGCGTATAAACCTGGGTGAAAAGTTTAACTCCATCCCGCATCGGGATCATGTATTCGGTTTTGTTGTAGTGGGCTTTGACGTCAAAATCTTGCTGGGCTGATAGAATCGCTGATGACAGGATTATGACAATTCCGATAAGCAATAATATTTTGAGTAATAATAAAATGTGTTTTTTCATATTTAACCTCATTAGATAGTATCACCTGAGAACTAATCTCTTCCACAGATTGAATAAGATCCACAGATGCTTTCTTTAAGCTATTTGTTATCTGCGGGATTCTTCAATCTGCGGGTAAGTTTTTTTAATCAATTCCCCCACAGATTGAATAAGATCCACAGATGGCTTATTCTTAATTTAAAAATTCTTTTTTTGCAATGTTTCCACGAACTCCACGAATTTGTAACTTTGATTTTCCGAAATTGACAACAAGACCTATATTTAATTTTAAAGCATGTAAGTAGCTTTTAACTGTGGAAATGTTGTAATGTGTGATTGTGTCCTGTAACGCTGTAACATAACAAATTACGTTTTTCTCAACCAGGAGATGGCGCATTTTATAGGTTCGAATGATTTCATCGAAATAATTTACAGGAATTCCAATATTTTTTTCAATATTTAGTTTATTATAATTTAGTTCGATTTCAATCAGTTTTTGTACTATATTTTTACCATAGCCAAGTCCATGTAATCTACCAACAAAAAGAATAGACTGATGTAAGTTTTTCAGTGTCTCACGTTCGGATTCGTTCATTAAGTCTTTGATGAATTCATAATTTTCTTCTACATTAAGAAGTTTCTCATGAAATATTCGCCGAGCAATTTTAACTTTTGGTAATCCAAAATTTGCAATAACACCAACATGTTTACCCCAGAGTTTTAATTCATTAAAAAGTTGTACATAATTTATTGGTAAAAAGTCACAAGGCAGACATTTTAAGGAAAGAATAATACAATTCTCTATAAGAAAATCAAGCACTAACTCTTTAATTAAAATTTTTCGATGGTTTAGTTTTTTCCTCGCTTTTGAAGCGAAAGCTATCCCCTGCTGTTTCAATTTACGGATTAATCCTTGATGATAAGTCTCCTCATCAAATCCAACCCCAATCTCATTTTGAACATCAAAAATGCACTTTCTGACGTGATAGCTTAAATCTTTGTATAAGAATTCTTCACTCATATTCTTAACGAAATATTTAGTTATTATCTGTGGGATTCTTCAATCTGTGGGGAATCTCCTTTGATTAATCCCCCCACAGGTTGAAGAAAGCCCACAGATAGTTTCGTTAGTCCTATTTCTGATACATCACCGTCCCCCCAACAATCGTATAAAGCACCTCGGTATCCAGGATTTCATCATCAGGAACCGTCAAAATATCTTTCGATAGCACAGTAACATCGGCTAATTTTCCTGGTGTTAGCGAGCCTTTAAAATCTTCTTCAAACGCTGCATAAGCGCAGTTCAAAGTATACGACCGCAAGCCTTCTTCTCGACTCATTTTCTGGTCTGGATAAAAAGCTGTGCCGTCCTTCATCTTGCGAGTGACAGTGGCATAATAGCAGGCAATGGGATCGACATCCTCGACAGGAACGTCGGTTCCGTTGCAGATGATCGCACCAGAGTTCATCAATTTTTGCCAGACGTAGGCGCCTTCTTCTGCTCGTTTTTCGCCCAGTCGTTTGATCACCCAGGGACCATCCGAAGTGCAGTGAATTCCCTGCATGGATGCAATCACACCCAATTGTCCGAATCGGGGAATGTCGTCGAGGTGAAGATGCTGGGCATGCTCGACTCGCCAGCGCAAGTTTTTCTTTTCAGGATGTGCTTTAAAAGCTGCTTCGTAAATATCCAATGTCTCCCGATTCCCCCGATCGCCAATAGCGTGGGTACAGAGTTGGAAATCATTTTCAATGGCAATTCGTGCTGTCTCTTTCATATCTTCAACTGGTTCTGTGTTCAGTCCAACGCTGGTGGGAAGGCTATTGTACGGTTCCAGCAGCCATGCGCCGTGTGCACCAAGAGCGCCATCGATCAGCCGCTTGATCGCCCGCACCGAAAGTCTTTTATCGCCATAATTGATAATTTTATAGTCAGTCAGTTTTTCTTCCAAACGTTTATTGCCTTCACTGATCATAACATTGAGCCGAACACCCATTTTTCCCTCGTCGACCATTCGTTTGAAAAAGTCAATGGTTCCAAATGATGATCCCGCATCGTGAAAGCTGGTGATCCCTTTGGACAGGCATTCCTGCACTGCCAATTCAAACGCTTTTACCTGATCGGCTTTTTGCTGTTCTTCGGTGCGACCATGTAAATAATCCCGCATGGCGCTTCTCACCAATCCCTGGGCAGTCTCTCGAAAGACACCGATGGGATTGCCCTCTCCATCTCGAACTATTTCCCCACCCTCGGGATCGGCTGTGTCTTTGGTGATTCCTGCCATCTCCATAGCTTTGGCATTGGCAAATCCCGAGTGCCCGCTGGCATGACTGAGAAAAACGGGATTGTCTGGCGAAACCTGGCTTAGCTCAGTATGAAACGGCAATCCATCCACATTGGGGTGGGGCACTTTGTCCCATTTCTCCTGGTGCCATCCCCTGCCGAGAATCCATTCGCCTGGCTCGGCTTTTTTCACCGCATCGGCGACCATCTCCACAATTTCATCCCAGTTTTTAACATGCATCAAATCCAGCCGCATCTTTGCCTGCCCCAGGCTCATAAAATGACCATGAGCATCAGTCAAGCCAGGAACGGCTAACGTCCCATCGAGATCAATGACTTTTGTTGATGACGAAATATAAGCTTTAATTTCCTCATCGCTTCCAACAGCCACAATCACATCTCCTCTGGCAGCCAGGGCTTGCGCTTCAGGATTGGCTTCATCCATTGTCACGATCTTTCCATTCATTAAAACCAGGTCAGCAGATTTTTGCTGCCCACAGCCGATGATAAATCCCACGAATAAAATAAGAACAAATGCTGGAATAAAAATTTTTGCTTTTGTCATCTCACTCTCCTCCGTTTGATAAGTTATAAGTAAAAAGTGACTAAAGTATGTTAAAGTAAAGCCACCCTTTCAAAGGTTGCAAACCTT
>CBFDBN010000358.1:0-4638 GCA_965603055.1 uncultured bacterium
GATCTGGCAGCGCAAAAGGTTCAGCGTTTTGCCAGTTATGAAGACATGGATAAACATAAATGTACTATCGAAGAGCGCGAGGAGTATGAACCTCATATTGATCGTGGAACAATTGTTTATGCCGGTGTTGATTACGGCGCTATTTTAGAACAGGCTGAAAAAGAGGCGGGCATTATTCTGTGGGATGGCGGCAATAATGATACCTCATTTTACCAACCGGATCTCCTTATCGTTGTTGCAGATCCGCACCGGGCGGGACATGAGTTAAGTTATTATCCCGGTGAAACCAATCTCAGAATGGCAGACGTTGTAATCATCAACAAAATAGACACCGGCGAATACGATGACATTGAATATGTCCGTGAAAGCATACGAGAAGTTAATCCCGGCGCAGTTATAATCGATGCTGCTTCACCACTGATTGTTGAAAATCCAGATCTGATTCGAGGGAAACGAGCATTGGTGGTTGAGGATGGCCCAACGCTTACCCATGGCGAAATGGCTTTTGGAGCTGGTATCGTTGCCGCGGAAAAATTTGGCGCCGCCGAAATAATCGATCCAAGACCCTGGATTGTGGGAAAAATTGCCGAGACTTATGAAAAGTACCCGGACATCGGTACATTGCTCCCGGCAATGGGGTACGGCGACGAGCAGGTCGCGGACCTGGAAAAGACGATCAACGCGGTCGACTGTGATGTTGTCGTAATTGGAACCCCGATTGATCTTCGCAAATTAGTCAAAATTAATAAGCCGGCGGTTCGTGTGACGTATGAGCTTCAGGAGATTGGCAAGCCGAACCTAGACGATGTATTGAAAAAATTTAGATCATAATTATATCCATTCCGTAAGGGTTCAAAATTTTGAACCAGCAGAGATTCATAATGTCAAACGTAGGGGTTCAACATGTTGAATCCCTACGGGATTTAATCGATATTAAATAGGGATGTATCAATGGCTGGTCAGAAAAAAGCAGTTGTCGCCCTCGGCGGCAATGCCATTACCCGTGAATTTGAAGAGGGAAATATTTACCAGCAGTTTGCCAACACGCGGCGCAGCCTTGTTGGCGTTGCTGATCTGATTCAAAAAGGATACCTGGTTGCAATTACACACGGAAACGGTCCACAGGTGGGAAATGCCTTGATTCGCGTTGAAGAATCCCGGCAAAAAGCCCCACCGATCCCCCTTGGGGTGTTGGTAGCTGATCTGGAAGGTGGTATGGGCTATATGATCGCCCAGTCGTTACAAAACAAATTACACCTTCGAGACGTCAATCGGCAAGTTGCTACAATTGTGGCACAGGTTGTCGTTGCCAAAAATGATCCGTCCATCCTCAATCCTACAAAATTTGTTGGCCCTTTTTATCATGAACATGAAGTGAAAGAGTTAGAAAAAAACCGAAACTGGATCATTAAGTACGATGAAGGGCGCGGCTGGCGTCGAGTTGTGCCATCGCCTATACCACTGGAAATTGTTGAAAAAAAAGTGATCAAAAAATTGGTTGATGATGGTATCATTGTTATCACGGTCGGGGGCGGAGGTGCTCCAGTTTACATTGAAGAAGATGGGACTTATGAGGGAGTTAATGGCGTGGTTGATAAAGATCGCAGTGCTGCCATCCTGGCGAGAGACATAGAAGCCCACGAATTATATATTCTAACCGCAGTGGAGAAAGTCGCGCTCAATTACAAAAAATCCAACCAGGTCGATCTGGATGAGCTGACAATTGCAAAGGCGAAAAAATACCTGAAAGAAGGGCAATTCCCCCGGGGTAGCATGGGTCCCAAAATTGAATCAGCGATAAAATTTATTGAATGCGGGGGTGAAATCTGTATCATTACTTCAAATGAAAAGATGGCTGACGCATTTGAGGGAAAAACGGGTACACGAATTGTTAAATAAAGATAAAATTAACCCGAATTGCAGCCGCTTATGAAATTGCGAGAAGACTTTATATACGTATGGTAAGAGATAATAAGTGAAACGCAATCTTTCAAAAACAAAAATACCGCTACTGCAACATTCAGAGTTGGAACACCAGGATAGAAATATTCCACCATCGGCGCATACTCCGATGTATGTCTGGCATAAATTCTGGTCTCGAAAGCCCTGGAATGTTGTGGCAGAATATATCAAGAAATATTCCCGGGAAGGTGATATTGTATTTGATCCTTTTTCAGGCAGTGGCATTACCGCATTAGAAGCTGTCAAGAATAAACGGCGAGTCATAGCTTGTGATCTAAATCCCATCGCCACTAACATCTTGCTCTATACGATCAAGCCGATTTCCCCCACTGAGCTTCTTGATGCGTTTCAAAGAATTGAAAAAAAAGTCAAGCAGAAAATTAATGAGCTTTATATCACTCATTGTAGAAAATGTAATGCCCAATTTCCGTTTACCTGCGCAACCTGGGAAAATCAGAACTGCAAAGAAATCAGGTACCAGTCCTGTCCTGATTGTGGCGATCGGCAAGACGAAAACTGTCGTTTGACTGATTTTGATAAAAAAGTTTTGGCTAATATTGAATTAGAAGAGATAAAACAATGGTATCCGAAAAAAAAGCTTTATTATCCTGATGGGAAACCGTTTATTAAAAAAGAAAAATACGAATCCATTGATGAATTATTTACCAAACGGAACCTTAAAGCTTTAGCAATTTTGATGGAGGCTATTGATGAAGAGGAAAGCAAAAATATTAGAGGAATTCTCAAAGCAAGCTTTTCTTCAATGGTTCATCTTTGTTCTAAAATGATGCCGGTACGTCCCACAAGACCATTTAGCTCTGTGTGGAATGAACATAGTTATTGGTTTGTTACACACTTCATGGAACAAAATGTCTGGCAAAAATTTGAAAGTGCGATTAAAGGCCCCCAGGGACTGGCTCGAGCAAAGGCAGAATCGAATCAATTTTTTAATAAGATAAAAATTGCCCCTACTCTGAAAAACTTTTTAGCTGATAAATACGATATCTTCATCTACACTGGCTCGTGCCTGGATTTAATGGACAAAATTGCTGATGAATCTATCGATTATATTTTTACCGATCCGCCTTATGATGCTTCGATTCAATTTGGCGAGCTTGCTTATTTATGGATTTCATGGTTGAAATTGGATCAAAATTATTTAGAGAACCTGATCGCTGATGAAATCGTTCGCAATGAGCGGCAGGAAAAAGATTTTACGGTTTATCATTCCCTGCTTTCCAATAGCTTTCAAAAGATGTTCAAAGTATTGAAGCAAAATAAATATTTGTCTGTCACTTTTCATAATCCCACTTTTAAGGTACGCAATGCCACGATTCGAGCTGGCATCTTTTCAGGCTTTGATTTTGAAAAAATTCATCATCAAGAATTAGCGCGGCCGTCGGCAAAATCGCTATTGCAGCCATTTGGTTCCGCGCAGGGCGATTTTTATTTGCGATTTCATAAACCTCACTTTCAAAAAAAAGTAATATATCCCGAAGAAATTGATGAGCTGCGGTTTGAACGAATTGTTATCGAAACGACGACGAAGTTATTGGCAGAACGGGCAGAGCCAACACCGTATACATTGATAATCAATTATATTGATCCAGTTCTGGCAAAGCACGGTTATTTTTCTAGCTTACATACCGGGTTAGATATTAAAAATGTACTGCAAAAATTCCTGAATGTCAAATTTCGTTTGATTGATAAGACAATTGGCGGTAACTCCGGAAAACTATGGTGGTTTAAAGAACCATGTATAGTCGAAAGATTAAAAGAAATTCCAATATCTGAACGAGTGGAGCAGACAATATTTCGTAAACTCATGCAAAAAGGTAAAGTGACATTCACAGAAATGTGGGAAGCGCTAAGTATCGAATTCCCCAATTCGTTAACGACAGATAGCACGAGCATAAAGGATGCGCTAAAGATTTATGCGAAGCAGGTGAGAGGTGGATTTTGGCTGTTGAGACCGCCAATTCGCCAGCGAGTCAATCAGCACAGCGAGATTATCGTCATTTTAGCTCTGGTCGGAAAAAGAAAAGGATTTGACATCTGGATTGGCAAGCGGGAACAATCTGAAAAAGATAATGGTGTGGTTTGCCGGGGTAAAATTTTAAGAGATTATATGTCCCTCACTTCATTAGACCGAATTGAACTCGTCAATAAAGAAGCTGTTGAAAATATTGATCTGTTATGGATTGCTGAAAATAAAATTGAAGCTGCCTTTGAGATCGAATCAACAACCGGGATGACCGGCGCCTTATTAAGAGGATCAAATCTTGAAAAGAATATACCAAAATACCTGGTCATTCCAGAGGAACGGGAAGTTCAATTGCAAAATAAAATGGCATCGCCGTTGTTTGAACAGCATTTTCTAAAAGAAAATTGGCAGGTTTTGTATTTTGATGCGATCAGAAATGGCTATTTGAAAACCAAAGATAAAATGGATTTAGATTCAATGGCACGTTACGACTTAAATGTGATAAGAGATGAGATAGCAGAATATCAGACGAAAAACCAGATAGATATCTTTTAAAATGGATGATTTTGAAATGATTCTGCTCATATAGATAATTTTAATGACGAAGGAGAATAATATGTAGAATTTTTACATGACATTTTTAAACAGATAGAAACTGAAAAAGTTTTAAAGTTCATAAAGTGATCTAAAGT
>CBFDBN010000359.1:0-4586 GCA_965603055.1 uncultured bacterium
CTAATTAGTGTCTGTCCGAAAAGGACGGTTTTTGTAACGTAAGCATCCTGCTTGCAACGAAAATATTGAAGTTAAGCTGGTTTTTCTCACAAGCTGGAAGCTTATGTTACGTTTTCAGACAGACACTAATTAAACAATTGACAACAGAACTGTGAGGACATATTATGTTAAAGAACCAGGAAATCAAAAAGGTCTGGATCGATGAATATACAATTCATACTTACGAAATTGATGTCAATGGGAAGGTGAAATTTCCAATGCTCTGCAAATATATGCAGGAATCAGCCTGGCATCATGCAGAGAATTTAGGAGTCGGCTATTCCCAGCTTATCAGAAACAAATTGAGTTGGGTATTAGCCCAACAACTGATAAAAATACATACCTTTCCGAAATGGAACGAAACGATTCAAATCCATACCTGGCCCTCTGGCAGAGGTCGTCTTTCTTATTTAAGAGATTTTAAGATACTGAACAGCAATAATGATATCGTTGGCGTGGCAACAACGAAATGGTATGCCATCAATTTGATCCACCGCAAACCGCAAAATATAGACCATAAGTTTGATTACGATTTATCAGGTGTCGAGCAAGTATTTTCACATCAACTGAGCAAATTAGCACCATTAAACTCAGAAAATCATATAAAATCATTTCAAGTATCATATAGCAATTTGGATTTGAATGATCATGTCAATAATGTGACTTATATTGAATGGATATTGGATAGTATCCCCCTGGATTTTCAAAAATTACATCAATTGAAAGAATTGGAAATTATTTATCTCGCAGAAGCTGTATATGATGACAAACTTAAATCATATTTTGAAAAAAGAGAAAATTCAACTTATGATCATAGCCTCGTACGGGATAAAGATCAAAAAGAACTTTGTCGAGCAAGAACGGATTGGAGTTAACTCTACAGTGAGATATGAAATTTTAAAGGTATACGGGATATGGGATTTGGCTTTCGGACTTTTTGATGTTATAGATTTCAAATTCACGATTCACCATTCTTGAATCTCAAATTCCAATTTCGGAAATAATTCAGAGGAAAAAAATGTTTGGCTTAAAATACTTGAAAAATGTAGCGACTTTAAGACTGGATCAAGATAAATGCACTGGCTGCCGAATGTGCACCATCGTTTGTCCGCACCAGGTTTTTGAAATGAACAGCAAAAAAGCAATGATCATTGATCTTGATGCTTGCATGGAATGTGGTGCTTGTGCTCGGAATTGTCCTGCGGAAGCAATTACTGTGAATGCTGGGGTTGGTTGCGCCACGGCTGTGATTAACAGCAAATTGAATCGAACGGATGCGGCTTGCTGCTGTATCGAAAGTTCTGAATCAAAACAGGAATGTTGCTGTTGTTAGCAACTGACCCCTCGGTTATCCATTTTCAAAATAAAAGCCGCTTTCTAAACAATACTTCTAAAATCATAAATCGTTAATCCTTATTCTGAAATCAAAATTCTGAGAAATCTGGTTTTTTTCTACTTTTTTGTGGACAACAAACCACACTGTGGCTTATCGTCCACACTTTTTCAAAAAATGAGATTGATCATCACCTCCTATTAAGCCTATAATTAACAGACTATTGGCTGAACTTCTTTTTTATGGCACCAATGTTGTATTCTCTCAGTTCGAAATAATTCATTATTCACCATAACTCTAATAGGAGGTCGTTATGAAACGGTTAATTTATCTGTTGCTCATCGGTTTGATTGGCTTGTATTTTGGGGGCTGTGAGAAACAACCAGCCAATCCTGTCGAGGATGGATTGGAAGTCGAGCCGGCTGTTGAAAAGCTGGCTCCATTTGGCTGGAACGCCAATCGCATGGTAAGCAGTAGTAATGAAAGAAGTCACCAATATTTCTCAGTATTTGGAGAACGAGGGTGCGAATGGCTTGCCCGGTATTGGATCCCTTAAAATGCAGGCAATCGGTTTATCAAAAAGCGCTAAAATTGAGTGCAATAGCTTCAAAAGCTTGATGAAGGTTCTCAGCGATTCCATGCTTTTCTTTGAAGATGATTCTGTGAAGGGAATCAGGAAAGCGCTTTATTACGATGCTGAGACCGGCGTTGCACGCTATTATGAAGTGAAGTACAAATTTGCAACCTGGAGACAAATAATTTATGACTCCAGCGAAATCAAAGTCGACCTGAAACATACCCCGGGCGATTCCCTGGACGATGTGCTGATGGGCTTTTATCAATTGCAGATGTTTAATGAAAAATTCTTTGTCCAGAAGATCGTAAATGATGTCACTGTAACCGATATGGATGGTAGTAAAATTACTGGCATCGAAGCGACCCGGAATGCGTTTTATCGATCGGATCGACATTTGATTCACCTGCGACAGTTGGTGGATATCAATCCTGATAAGTCTGGCACCTTGCGTGAGGATTTTGAATTTAAAGATGGAAAAACATCATTCAGAAGTGTAACCTTCTATCCAGACAATACTGGCGAATTTGCCCGGCAATTGCGAGACGGAACAATTGTAACTGGCAAATTTAATGGCATAGAAGATGATGGTGAAGGCTATTACCAGGAATTAACTGATTTTCCGGATGGAAGATTTGTTGATAAAATTGAGAAATCTGCCAGCGTAACGCTTACCCTTCCCGATTCGATATACAATATAAATCTCAAGGAAACAGTCACTTACCGAAGTGGACTTGCTGTTACCGATACGGCAGCAATTGTCACGCAAACACAGTATGGCGTCACCAATACGACAATAAACTACTCAAAACATAATGGTGAACACGGAACTTTTCAGGTGGTGGAGAACGAAGGTGGTTCCACTGTGGATGGCAACTGGACAACAATTGAAGGTTATTATATCCTGTTAAACGCCGAATATTATCTTGATCAAAGCGGGCATGTCCACTTCGAGGTTTATGAATCCGAAGCTGCCTATAATAACGGAGATGATCCCATCATCGTGGCTGATTATTACTTCTCACCGGATGGAAGCGGAACTGGTACCTTGAGTTACAATGGACAAAGCTATGATATTTCCTTCAGTGATTCTGGCAATGCCGAAATATTTGCTAATGGGAAATCAGCTAAGATTAATCTGTTTCAGTAAATTATCTAACTGAAATGTGACCGTCACCTGCCACGTGACGGTCACATTAAATTTTTTTGTTTGATTTTTAAGAAAAAAGTGTTATTTTAACCAAAAGAAAATCTTCCCGGAAAATACCGATGAAAAAAATACTATTATACATATCTCTACTCTTTATCTTATTAGCTCCAGACTATTTATTGCCCCAGGCAATCAATGATAAAAATCTGTTTACCATCGAAAATATTTCAATCGAAGGTAATAAAAAAACCCGGTCAAGCGTTATTTTTGAAAACCTTCCCTTTAAAATTGGAGATGAGCTAACAGAGCAGGAAATCCATGCTGGTATTGAAAATCTAAGAAAAACCAGCTTTTTTAAAGAGGTGAAACTGCAACCCCGTGCCGGCTCCGAGCCGGGAAAATTGCATTTGATCATTCAAGTCAAAGAAAGATATTTTCCCTATTTGCAATTTAAAGGCGGTTTTAGTGAACTGAATGGCTGGTATCTAACGCCGGTCAGCTTGAATTTGGATAATCTTTTTGGAAGGGGTAATTTTAACAGCCTTGAGCTTACGATTGGCGATAGGATTGCCGGCCTGGGTCTCAATTCCCTCAGTCCTGATATTTTTGAGACCGGGCTTGATTTATATTTTAAAATAAACGTCCAGGCTTTGCAATTTTTAAATTATGTTGATGACCAGAAATTGATCCACCAGGTATCACGAGCCGGCTATTTTTTAGGCGTTCGTAGCCGGCAGAACTTTTTTAAGCATTTTTTATTTGGCTGGGAAATCTATAGTGCGCTGCCGGACTCTTTTATGCAATATGCTGATTCAAAAGAAAAATATTATGATCTCCCGGAAATTATCACCAGGTATTCAAAAGAGCAACAATTAACTTCTGCCTTTTCGGTCTATTTCGATTTAGATAAACGTGATCAGCCTTATTATCCCGGTCGTGGCTGGTGGATGGGGATGTGGCTAACTCAATCCGACGAGCTTGGCGAGGCTAAGGTCAAATTCACCCGGTTTATATTCGACATCCGCAACTATCAAAATTTATTTTCCAATTTTGTTCTAGCCAGCCGATTAAAATTGGGATCCATCTCGGCCAGTGCGCCATTTTATGAAAAATTTTACCTGGGGGGACCTAATTCTCTGCGGGGCTATGACGACCGCAGCCTCAGCCCGGTAGGCGGTGGCGAACGGCTTGTTCAAGGAGGATTGGAATTACGCTTCCCGATTACAGCCAAAAAATTCCCAGAACATTTTCTCACTGGTGTTCTATTTTTCGATAGTGGCGCAAATTTGCTGAGCGGTGAAAAATTGAACAAAGATAAATTTTACAGCAGTTACGGATTTGGATTTCGATTTAAGCTGCCGTTTATAAAGCTGCTGAGAATGGATTTTGCTTATCCCATTGACGGTGGGGAAGGCAAAATCCAGTTTTCGTTGGGGCATACCTTTTAGCTGTTTTAAAATGTTTTTACATATAGAGCTGTAAAATTCAAA
>CBFDBN010000360.1:0-4573 GCA_965603055.1 uncultured bacterium
GGTAGAAATTCATCGTTTCAAAATGTAAGTAGTGGTATCTATTTTGTAAAAGTTCGGCTAATGAACAATCAAACAAAGAAAGCTATTACCAAAGTAAGACGAATAGTTCTGGTGCGTTAAAAATGACTTATGTATTTTTAAAATCAAGCGTATATAATTAATTGTTATTATAAGTCCATAGCTGAATGGTAATATTTTGCATGTTCTTTTCACTCATGACTCGACCCGGCATAAAACTTAATTTCATCCAGAAAAGCCCGCTGGCAAATTCGATTGTCAAAGGTTATAAAATAAATCATATCTAAATTTGGCACCATACTCCCCGCCCATGTCGCCTTGTCGACCTCTAATTCGTCATTAACAAAAATCCTGTAAAAATTTTGATGACAATTATAATGCAATTTAATTTGATACCAGGTATTGGAATCAATTTCGCTTATGGTTTGCCAATTATAACTGGAGTCATAATATTGCAGTTGTCCGTTCCGTATCGACAATTGCGGTCCAAGCCGCTCGTTCTCTGCCTGTTGAGAATACAATCGTACGCCAAAAACATCTTTATTGGAGGTGACTCGCCAGCAAAACTCTAATATGCCCGCCGATCTTGAAGGAAACCGGGTGGCTAAGTAACAACTCCCGGATTCAGATGAGTCAATAAAACAGACACTTTTTCCATTATTATTCCAAGCTATTGAATCCGTGACAAATAAATTGGCGCCTGATTTACTGATCGTCCAAATTTTTGGCTCCGGGTACCCACCAGTCGGATAGGATTCAAAATTCTCCTCAAAGATTAAATTCGCTGATTCAGTAGAAAAATTCCAGATTGGTCCTTCGGCAATTAAACCATAATTATCCTTCGCCACAATCTTCCAGAAATATTGGGTACTAAATTCTAGGTCATTTATCGTTAGAAATGTATCTGGCTGACCTTCTGAAAAAAGAACCCATGAATCAACTGATTTTCCAAAATAGACGTCATAAGTCACAATGCTAAAACTATCGACATCTCCCCCAATCCAACATAATGTGGAATGGTTTATAGCTAAGGAGCTTGTGCCATTTTCAGGCTGCGGACTATGGGGCATATTGGGTGGATTGTTATGTCCTTGTCTTGTCGAAAAGCTCCACACCGGGCTGGAACTGCTATCGCCAGTCTGATTTCGAGCCACAACTTTCCAATAATACCGTGTATTATAATTCAGCAAATTATACTGAAATGATGTATCATTAATAGCGGAGGCGATCAATTCTGGTTCAGGCTCCCCGGCTTTTAAGTAAAAATCATAACAAAGCGAATCTTGCTTATCTGTATTACTTCCTGACCAGGTAAAGATTACATTAACCTGAATATCGGTCGTGTCATCGGCAGGAAAAATATTTTCAGGGATTTGTGGCGCTAAATTTTGAGGTTCTAAAGGAATAAAATGATGGCAGTTTAATCCAATCAATATAATAAAGAAACCGAATAGTATGTGATGACCGCGCATTTTGACACCTCGCTGCTTGTTCCTGGTTGAACGTGTATTGACCCGATCATGTTATAACAAAAATTATTGAGAAAATCAATAGAATTGGAATAAGTTAATATTATTTAATGAGTGGGAACACTCAAAAAACGAATCATCAGCAACGATCAATTTTATCAATATTTAAAAAAATGAAGGAGAAAAATTAGGGAATTATTAAATGTAACTATATATTTTAGCAGATATTATAGATAATTTTGAATAGCCTTCATAGTTCTTAACGAAAGTAAAAAATTAAAAAAGGAGTAATATAAAATAATTAATGGATTAAAACGGGATTTCAATTATGTTATTATCATTTTAATTCTTCGCTGCCGGGTGTCTTTGAGGCAAATGATTGCAAATAATTCTGGGGGATTCGATGATACGAATACGATAAAATTTGTTATCTATCTAAACAGTGCCTTAATACTACCCCAGGTATAACGGGCTCCAGATATTGAAGGAGTTATAGAGATAACCTGGGCATAAATCGATACAGAATTATTTTCATTAACGATTTTGAGACGATAGTAAAAAGTACGGTTAATTTCTGGTTTAAACACAGTTTTATCAACGAATTTATAACTCTTACGCACGGATGAATTTCCAGCGCCCTTTACAAAATTGATTTTCTCGAAATCTGTTTTGTTTAAACTTCGTTCAATTTGAAAGCCTTTACAATTCGTTTCATTCACAGTTGACCAATATAAAGCAACCTTGTTGGGGCCTGATTCACCGCGAAAGTCAACAATGACTGCACCAGCATAAAGTATTATGCTAAAAAAGAGCAAGACAATGACACTGATGGTTACGGATGGAATTTTAAATTTCATTACGAAGATCAAACCTTAATTTATCAATTTATTCTATATATAAGATAATCGTTTATTTGAAAAAGTCAAGAAGTTTTTTTTAATTTTTAAAATCATGTTGACAAAAAATGTAAAAATTAGTATATTCTGTATTATTTAAAAGTCATTAAACTTAGAAGAGGATGTATGGCTAAAGCTTCTAAGGGTTCTACAAACCGATCCGATCAGTCCCTGGATCAATACCTGCAGGAAATTGGCGAGGTTCCGCTTCTGAACCACGACGAAGAGGTCGAACTTGCCAAACGCATTCGGGATGGCGATGAACCTTCTCTGGAAAAATTAACCAAGGCAAACCTGCGATTTGTTGTGAGTGTCGCCAAACAGTACCAGTGCCAGGGGTTATCGCTTGGAGATTTAATAAATGAAGGTAACCTGGGATTAATCAAAGCAGCGAATCGATTCGATGAGACGCGGGGATTTAAGTTTATCTCTTATGCAGTCTGGTGGATACGGCAATCCATACTGCAGGCGTTGGCGGAGCAGTCAAGAATCGTTCGATTGCCGCTCAATCGTGTTGGTACCATGAATAAGATCGGAAAGGCTTTTAGCGCCCTGGAACAGGAGTTTGAACGCGAGCCTTCGCCAGAAGAAATCGCTCAAATTTTAGAATTAAGCGATTTTGAAGTTTCCGATACGATCCAGAAATCTGGAAAACATCTTTCCCTGGATGCCCCCTTTAGTGAAGAAGAAGAAAACCGGTTGCTGGACATCATTGAAAACCAGGAGCAGCCATCCCCGGATAATACCCTGATAAGCGAATCACTTAGAATTGAACTTGACCGGGCGCTTTCCACTTTAACCCGCCGGGAAGCTGAGGTAGTGAAACTCTATTTCGGTTTGGATTTAGAAACACCTCTTACATTGGAAGAAATTGGTGAAAAATTTCAATTGACGCGTGAGCGGGTTCGCCAGATAAAAGAAAAGGCGCTTAGACGGTTAAGGCATGCTTCACGCAGTAAACCATTACGAAGCTATCTTGGGTAATTTAAGTTTCAAGTGAGCTAAAGTTTGAGGTGACTAAAGTTTTAACATATAAAAGCAACAAGACTTTCAATCTTGAAAGTCTTGTTGTTCTATTGGATATAGCTGTTACTAGTTTGATTTTACAATTATTATTTAAATGATTTTCCCTCCCGGGGATCAAAAAGTGTCGCATGTATCCAATGTACCTTGCAGGACGATTCGATATTCACCAGTTTCTCGATTTAAACTCTCCACAATTGCCCGACAATTTTCTGAGCTTTCTACCATGTTGCCCAGTTGTTTTTTTAAGGTTGAATACGAAAGTTTCGCATTGCTGATAACTTCCAGGTCTTGAACATCAAATTTAATCATTTTTTTTATACCTCATTAATTCTAACAACAATAGATGACTTTGTTGAAAAATATTATTAATCCTAATTAATGCAGCATACGCTCACATTGCTTTAATTTTCCATTAAGAGTGATTTGAAATTCACCGGTTGTCAAATTTAAATTCTGTACATTCGCTGAACAGTTTTCGGTCAGGTACAAAATATTTCTCATTTTCTGGCGAAATGCAATAGATGATGGTTGTACATCTTCAATCCAATCAAGATCCTGGGTATTGAATTTTCTCATCGAAACACCTGGTTCCTTTCGATAAATCGTTTTGTGTATATTTTTGTAACCTTTTATTAATTATAGGTTAATGTTGTTAAGTTTAGAACCTGAATTTTGAATATTGAACAAACAATTTTGAGCAATATAATGAATTTATAGACTTCAATATTCCTTATTCAGTATTTGATATTCTATTATCGGAAACTTTATGATACTGAGTTATATTAAGCAAATTTTATACCAAAATATAAGTAATTTCTATACTAATAATCAAAACTTGTTAAATAGAGTTATTTGACAGAATTTTAACTTGTTCTCTCATTTTTTATTGTGATCCATGTAACAAATTATTTTTGGTTTCGTTTAACATATCGTATGTGTTGAGCTATGCGCAGCCAGAATTAATCCGCTAAACTGGTACAAAATTTTATTTTTTTAATTATTTGCTAACTTTTTTTCCTTGACTTTTAACTCATTATTTGATAATTTAAGTAATCATAAAATTAATTTGGAGGAACTTGATTATGAAAAAAATAGCACGACTAACATCTGCAATTATTTTAATTGGGATATTTGCACAAACTTCAAGTGTTTTCGGACAAAGGT
>CBFDBN010000361.1:0-4569 GCA_965603055.1 uncultured bacterium
TTTGCTATTTTTGCTCTCATGCAATAATAATGAAAAACAGCAGGAATGCAAATTGAGTTTTGGAATTTCTTTTAAACCAGAACAATCGGAGCAAGCTATCGATGGACGTATGTTGCTGATGATTTCCACTGACGATAGTCGTGAGCCGAGATTGCAAATTAGCGACAATCCCAATACACAGCAAATTTTTGGCATCAATGTGGATGGGCTTAAACCGGGGGACGTGGCTGTAATCGATGAAACAGAGTTTGGTTATCCAGTAAAAAGCATTTCACAAATCCCCACGGGAGAATATTGGGTACAGGCGCTGCTGCATCGATATGAAACATTTCATCGGGCTGATGGTCATACGGTAAAGCTTCCAATGGATAGGGGAGAGGGACAGCACTGGAACCGAGCACCCGGCAATCTTTACAGCACTCCGAAAAAGTTAAAGATCGATCCAGGCAAAGATGATATGATTGATGTTAGCCTCGACCAGGAAATCCCACCAATAACTGAGCCAGATTCCACCAAATACATCAAGCATGTGAAAATCCAGAGCAAATTGCTGACCGAATTTTGGGGGCGACCCATGTACCTCGGCGCCCACGTTCTTCTGCCCGAAGGTTTTGATGAGCATCAGGAAGCCCGCTATCCACTCGCTATTTTTCATGGTCATTTTCCCTACACTTTTGACGGCTTTCGAGAGACGCCCCCTGATCCTGATCTCGAGCCTGAATATAGCGAACGATTTAAATGGGAAGGATACAACAAAACGGTTCAAGAGTATGACCACAAATTCTATCAATACTGGATTGCGCCGGATACGCCACGAATGTTGATCATTAAAATTCAACACGCCAATCCTTATTATGATGATTCGTACGCCGTAAATTCAGCCAATCTTGGTCCCTACGGTGACGCTATCACTTATGAGTTGATCCCATACATCGAAAAGAAATTCCGAGGCATTGGACAGGGCTGGGCGCGGTTTCTTTATGGCGGATCAACCGGCGGCTGGGAAGCCCTTGCGGTACAGGTTTTTTATCCTGATGAATACAATGGTTGTTTTGCTGCCTGCCCCGATCCGATCGATTTTCGAGCATATACGATTGTCAATATCTATGAACATGAAAATGCTTATTATGTTGAAGGCAAATGGAAACGGACGCC
Source organism: uncultured bacterium (assembly GCA_965603055.1). Classification (GTDB taxonomy): domain Bacteria; phylum Zhuqueibacterota; class Zhuqueibacteria; order Thermofontimicrobiales; family Thermofontimicrobiaceae; genus CBFDBN01. The sequence continues at coordinate 1,156 of CBFDBN010000361.1, forward strand.
AAGACCAGGACGTAGAAATTATCTTGGTGAAGTGAGTTGCACACTAGAAGAATCAAATCACCGGGAACTTGTTTTGGGGACAAATAGCCGTTCCGGGGATCAGTACGATATCTGGGAGGCAGTTTATAGCCCGGTTGGAGACCATGGCTATCCCAAGCCGATCTGGGATAAATTGACCGGTGAAATCGATCATTCAGTTGCCGAATATTGGCGTGAAAATTATGACCTTCGTTACATCCTGGAACGGGATTGGGACAATATCGGCAATAAACTGAAAGGAAAAATTCATATCTATTGTGGTGATATGGATAATTACTATTTAAACAATGCTGTTTATTTGATAGAAGAATTTTTAGAAAGCACAACCGATCCATATTACGAAGGCGAGGTAGATTACGGCGATAGGGCGGAGCATTGCTGGAATGGGGATCACACGCAGCCGAATGCTATTTCCCGATTACGGTATCACCAGATGTATGCACCAAAAATTGTGGAACGAATCCTGAAAACAGCGCCGCCTGGTGGAGATATTTCGAGCTGGCGATATTAAGAAATGTCTAACCGCTAATTATGCTAATTGTGCGAATTAAATATTTTCACTTTTAATTTAACCGGTGCCCGAACAAAAAATTAATAAATTTAATCTAAAAAAGGTCATTCCGAACGGAGTGAGGAATCTGGTTTTAGGCAAATATTGAACAGACAGATTTCTCCCTTCGGTCGAAATGACATAAACGATCTTTCCGTTCAAGCATAATTTTCGAAATTGACGGTTAAAAACTAGAACTGGAGGAAGGCATGAAACGAACCATAATTTTTTTGTTATTTACTTTTTTTCTGTTAGCCGTTCAATTAAATGCCCAACAAATCCCCTCACCAGAACAATTCTTCGGATTTAAAATGGGCACGGATGGCAGGCTTGCCCGATGGGATAAAATCGTCGAGTATTTCAAAATGCTGGATGAACGATCCGATAAGGTTATATTTCAAAACTTAGGTGAAACGACTTTGGGCAATTCGTTCATTCTGGCTATTTTTTCTTCACCAGAAAATTTGAACAATCTTGAGCAATACCGACAAATCAGTAAAAAACTGGCTGATCCGAGAGGATTATCGGATGCTGAAATCGAAGATTTGATCAAACAGGGAAAATATGTTTCCGCCCAAACCTATTCGCTTCACGCTACTGAAGTTGGCGGAACCCAGTGCACACCTGAGCTTGCTTATGAACTGGCAACCAGTAATGATCCGATTATCCAGTTGATCCTCGACAAAACCATCTTTCTCATGTTCCCCTGCTTCAATCCCGATGGCGAGATTATGGTGACAGATTGGTTCAACAAATATAAAGGCACAGACTTCAATCATACCCGGTTGCCCTATCTCTATCATTTTCATACCGGGCATGACAACAATCGGGATTCCTACCAGTTGACTCAGAAAGAATCCCGGATGTTCGCTAAACTCGTGTACCGGGATTGGGTGCCGCAGTCCTACGTGGATCATCATCATTTTGGCAGTTCCGGGGCACGCTTTTATATTCCGCCTTATCTCGATCCCATTCATCCCAATGTGGATCCTCTGATCTGGCGGGAGCATCAACTGTATGGTGCGCACATGGCAGTCTCTCTCGACAATGCTGGGAAAAGCGGCATCGAAACCGGTGCGCCGTTTACCGGCTGGTGGCAGGCGTCGTTTCACATGTCCACCAATTATCACAATATTACCGGGATGCTCACCGAATCTGCCAGCGCCAGATGGGCTGATCCGATTTACATTCTACCCGACCAATTGAGCGGTACTCGTGGCCGCCCCAAATATAAACCGCAGATGACCATGCCTCGGTTATGGGAAGGCGGTTGGTGGCGGCTGCGTGATATTGTGGAACAGCAGATTATTGCCTCAAAAGCAGTACTGGAGCTTGGCTCCAGGTACAAAGAAACGATGCTCCGAAACATGGTACAAAAGGCAAAAGGCAATATCGAAAAGGGAGAGTCAGATGCGCCGTTTGCATTTATTTTGCCGAAAAATCAACACGATTTTCTGACGGCTGTAAAATTAGTCAGAAACTTTCAGTTGAATGGTGTGGAAGTTCATCGGCTGGACAAAGCTTATCAAGTCGGTTTTCAAATTTTCACTCCAGGCAGTTTTGTGATTTCTTGTGCCCAACCCATGCGGGCGTTTGTTGTTTCATTTTTAGAACAGATCAATTATCCTGATAACTATTGGACTCGAAGTCATGGGACGCAAGATCCGCTACGACCTTATGATTTGGGCGGGTATTCGGTAAGCGAACATACGGGCGTGGATGCCATCCCGATTCTGGAACCGCTGCGGAATATTACCATTAGCAAAATTGATGGCGAAATTATTCCACCAAAGGGTCGGACGGTTGAATCTGGCGAAAATGGATTCATTCTGGAACATCGATACAACGATAGCTTTAAAGCAATTAATCGGCTGTTGAAAAAAGATGTTCAAGTTCATTGGACCAAAGCTGATTTCACAAGTGATGGTGTTTACTACCCGGCAGGTACGATGCTTATTCAAGGTGGAAATAATTCCATCCAGGCGCTTTCTGACGAATTGGGTTTAGATTTTTATGCGGTTCAAAATAAATTTTCGGGCAAAGCTTTGAAATTGAAAAAATCACGCCTGGGAATGTACAAACGCTACGCTGGCGGCAACATGGACGAAGGCTGGACCAACTGGTTGCTGAAAGATTTTGAATTCGATTTTACTTCTCTTTTCAACAAGGACATCAAGGATGCTAAGCTGGATAAAAAATATGATGTGATTATCATCCCCAGCGATAGCTACCGAAGAATTGTCGAGGGTGATACGTCGAAAAAGACGCCCGAGCAATTCAGAAATGGTATTGGTAAAGACGGCGTGAAAAATATCAAAAATTTTGTCAAAACAGGCGGGGCGTTGATTGTTTTAAACTCAGCCTATGAGTTTGCACAAAAGGTTTTCGATCTGCCAATTCGAAATATCATTGCTGATGTTCCCAGCAGAGAGTTTTACTGCCCTGGCTCTACTGTAAAAATCAAAGTGAACGTAAATCATCCGCTCTGCTACGGTATGCCGATGAATGCGTTGGCACTGTTCCGTTACAGCCCTGCCCTGCGAGTCAGTGCCGGTGATTTTGATGATAAAGTGAGCATTCCGGTTCGCTATCATGAGGAAAATATACTGCAAAGTGGTTGGCTGATCGGCGAAAAATACCTGTCGGAAAAGCCGGCGGTAGTTGAATTTCAGGTTGAAAAAGGAAAAGTGATTATCCTGGCTTTTCCCGCCCAGCATCGAGCTCAGGTGCACGGAACGTTTAAGTTTTTGTTCAATGCGATTTATTATGGGTGTGCCGAGGAGGTTGAGCTAAATTAGTATCTAAAAAGTTAATTTCTTGCCCAA
>CBFDBN010000362.1:0-4559 GCA_965603055.1 uncultured bacterium
CTGTATTAATACGGCTGCTACTAAATATTCAGACCAGGCTGCCATAAACGAAAAGAGAGCTGTGATAACCAGTGCTGGTGCAGCTAATGGCAGAACGATCCTCCAGAATGTTGTAAATTGGGAGCATCCATCGATTGAAGCCGCTTCTTCCAGGCTGAAAGGAATGGTATCGTAATAGCCCTTCATCTGCCAGGTTGTAAAAGGCAAAGCTGTTGCAGAATAAGCTATGATTAATCCGATATAGGAATCGTATAGTTTCAACTTTATCAACATAATAAATAAAGGAATCAATAACATCGTAAGCGGAAACATCTGCGTCGTAATTAAAGCGAACATGGCTGTATCTTTGCCGATAAATTTATAGCGTGAAAATGCGTAACCCGCCGTCGCAGCCAGACCGACACCAACAACCATCACAGCAGCAGCGATGATCAAGCTATTTCCTAACCACTGAAGAAATGGTTCTTCGGCGAATAATTTAATATAAGTATCGACAGTCGCATCAGGGGGAATGATGGCCAACGATTTGCTCAGTAACCGATCGCCGGGTCGTAAGGAAATGGTTACCACTCTTAAAATCGGATAAATAGCAAATATCGTAAAAATGATTAAAACGATATAAGCGGCAATTTTGCCCTTTAATGATAAGTCTCTTGGTTTGCGCATAACTCCATTCCAAAAGGATTAGTAGACCGCCTCCGTCGCCCGGGTCTTTTTAATAAAATTAAAGCTAAAAATCAACAGGATCAGAAAAATGATCATCGAGAAAGCTGCGGCATAGCCCATCCGGAAATAACGAAATCCGGATTTGTAAATCCATGATACTAAAATATGTGTCTTATCGGCTGGCTCTCCCCCATTGCTGACCAGCCAGACAATATTGAAATTATTGAACGTCCAGATTATCCCCAGCGTGATTGCTGGAATCATCACTGGCTTAATGAGCGGGATGGTGATATTTTTTAATTTATGAAACCAGGAAGCGCCATCAATCTCCGCTGCCTCATAAAGCTCATCAGGGATACTCTGCAATCCGCCCAGGGCAACAATCATCATAAACGGAAATCCCAGCCAGACATTGGTGATAACACATGCTGCGAATGCTCCCCATTCCGTTGTCAGCCAGGGGATTTGAATCCCGAGCAAGCGATCCAGTGTTAAGCTGATTGCGCCGTACTCAGAATTGAACATTCCCCGCCAGGTCAGTGCGGTAATGTACTGTGGAACTGCCCAGGGTAATATCAGTAACGTTCGAAAATACGATTTTCCTTTGATATCTTTGTTTAAAATGAGTGCCAGAAAAATTCCCAGTGTCACATGAAAAAATACATTTACCACAGTCCAGAGAATGGTCTTGAATAAAAAATACCAGAAAGTACTTTCTTTAAATACGCCAATATAATTGCCTATCCCGGTAATTCGCCAATCTTTAAAATGCGTCAGGTTCATGTTTGAAAATGAAAGCACGATGTTGTACACAAAGGGATAAATGACGACCATTCCCATCACAACCAATGCCGGCATGGTGTAGAGATAAGCTAAGCGATTGTTTTGAATATTTCCGACACTTACCGCCATTTTATTCCCGGTTTTCTTTGATTAACTTTTCTGCCAATGCCTGCATATCTTTCGCCGCTTGAGCCGGACTGACCTGACCGGTAAAAATCGACTGGTAACTCGGGCGCATTGCATCCCAGATCCAGCGTAATTCGGTGACAACTGGCATTAAAGTACCCACTTCCATTTGATAGATCGAGCTTCGGATGATATCATTTTGAGTAACCAATGAATCTTGAAAAGCATCTGTTCTTGATGGAATCGTGCCCATGGCACGGGTAAATTCCAACTCAACTTTAGACGAAGTCAAAAATTTCAATAGGTCCAGTGTAATTTTTAACTTTTCGCCTTTCAAATTGATATTTATAGCGTATCCCAAAGGAGAGACCATCGGCGAGGTCCAGAGTCCGGTCTCATCAATCATTGGAATTCTGGTAATCCCAATATCGATCCCATTTTCAAGATAGGTGCCCCACGACCAGGGACCATTGATAATCATGGCAGCATAGCCATCTAAAAATAGAGCGTTGGAAATTTCGTAATCACACTCAATGGGAATAATTCGATCTTTGTTTGCCAGGTCATAAATTAATTGAGCGGCTTTGATGGTGGCTTCGGTATTTAAAGTTGGGCGATTATTTTCGTCTAAAATTTTTCCACCATAACCGTTTATAAATGGCACAGCAAAAAACGGCTCTGTGTAATTCCATGCCAGGGCATAACGATCCGGTTTGCCATCGCCATCCAGGTCTTTGGTTAATTGTTTCCCTATTTCCCTGAGCTCACCAAGCGTTTTAGGCGGATTTTTTACAAGCTTTTTATTATAAACCAGGCAGAGATGATTGCCAACCTGGTCGGCAACTTGATAGAGATGATTTTGAAACCAGGTATTGGCAGAAATCGGTTCAGTGATAAAACTATCTAAAAACGTTTTATCAAAAAATTCTTCCAGTGATTTAATAACCTCTAACTCCACAAATGGACCGATATTATCGCTGGCGCCCCAAAATAAAGCTGGACCACTTCCCCCCATTGCAGAAATAATATAATTGGTGCGGGCGGTTTCAGGCTCATAAAACAACTGGCTGAATTTCCAGCCTGGATGCTTTTTTGAGAATTGTTCTAATTTTTGCTGTAAAATCTTTGTACCCAGGGGACGCATGGAGTGCCAGATCATGATGGTTTTTTGGCGGTTTTGACCACAGGCACTAAAAATTATTATAGGAATTAATAAATAATAAAAACTGTATTTCTTCAAAGGTATTAAACTCATACAATCTCTTTATTGACTGAAATAGGAAAGTTTTATGATGACTTATATTATTTTATATTACTTTATTGATGTTTGGCGGGCAATTCAATCCTTTTCAACTATATCACATTTTACAAATCTCTCCACACTTCATCTTCCTCAGGTAAAAGCCAATCCTTTTTCAAAGAAGATTCGCTTGCTATGGTTATGTCATTTTTTTCATTTCTCTTTTTTAGCTTCAAATATCTTATAAAATCAAGCACATCTCCTAAATCTTTCCGAGAAAATTGATCGATTTCTTGCAAGAGAATTTTTTTCATATCCATTCAGATCACTCCTTTTCATTATCCTTTCAGACTTCTGCAAAATTAAGATTTTTATGTCATTTCGAACGGAACGAAGTGGAGTGAGAAATCTTTATGTCTTATAAATTCAGTTTGTTAAACAGATTTCTCGCTCCGCTCGAAATGACAAATTTTCCAATTTTGCAGATATCTATTATCCTTTGAATCTTAATCCGAATAAATATAAACAAAAAAATTGATAATGAAAAGTAAAATTTACAATCATGGAAAAAATTTCACTCAAACAATGCTTGAATTATGGTTGTATAATGAGTTTATTAAGGGGTTAATTTTGGTAACTGTTCATATCTAATCCACCCGAACCTCGGTTGATAAATGCTTATACCAGAAATGATAAAGCCCAATCGAAAGCACAACCAGGATAGCCAGCAGCCATCCAAAAGTATCCCATCGCTGCATCACAATCATCATCGTCGTTAAGAATAACACGATCTGCCAGGGGACGGCAAAGAAGGTCGCAATAAGATCCCGCCGGTTCTCTCGATTGACTTTTTCTAAAACAGAAGAAGAAATCGCACTTTTGATATGCTTCCAAAAACCGAATGGCCTGGTTCGCTTATAAAATTCTCTTAAAACAGATTCTTCTGTTGAGGTGGTCAATAGCGTGCCAATGATCATGAAAATGAGAGACACGCCGCTGGCAAAACTGAAAGCAACATATTCCGGAACGTTGGGGAAAAATGCTCTTTGAATAATGGCTGCCAGCATCCCTCCTACCGTTCCAATCGCATAGCCCCAACCGTTTAATCGCCACCAGTACCACCGGGCTAATTGTGGAATGATCATCCCGGCGCCGATACTCATGGTAATCCAGCCCCAGATTTCATTGATGTTTTTGATCGCCAGGCTGAATAGCAGACCAAATAAAACGATGACTATCGAAGCTAAACGGCTATGAAGCATCAGGGATTTTTCAGAGGCTTTAGGATTCAAATAAGCTTGATAGATATCTTTCACCCAATAGGCAGCGCCGGCATTCACCGTTGAATCAAATGTAGACATGGCAGCAGCCATCAAACCAGCGATCAACAATCCTTTTATTCCCATCGGAACCAGCTTGTTAATTACGATTGGAATAACCGTTTCAGGATCGTTGATGACACCGAATTGGGTGCCGTAAGAAACTCCCATAATGGCGATTGCTGCAATAAAGGGCCAGCGAAACGCCAGCAGGGAAGTCCAGAACAGGGAGAGCAGCCCGGATTCACGATCACTGCGAGCAGCAAAATAGCGCTGGATCATGTAGCTACCGGTTCCACCGGCGCCTTCAATGGTGACTTTGATCAAATAAAAGATGATGGCAATACCGAACAGGTTATAAATTGAGTAGGAACAATTGGGATCAAAATTTAATTTCCATTGGGGGATGATATTGGTCCATGCCT
>CBFDBN010000363.1:0-4550 GCA_965603055.1 uncultured bacterium
AATACGCCACTCGATGCCACCTATCGTTTCAATTCCTATCGCCTGACTTATCGCTATGATTTTTTGAGAAAAGAGAAAATCGAGCTGGGCATAGGCTTTACCGCCAAAATCCGAGATGCCGAGACCAGTGTTCGAGGGAATGGCATTGAAGGGAAAAAAACCAATGTCGGTTTTGTACCGATCGTTCATTTCCGAATGCTATGGAATTTTTATGACAAGTTGGGCTTATTGCTGGATGGCGATGCGCTGGCAGCTCCCCAGGGTCGGGCTGAAGATGTGTTGGCAGCGTTGAAATACCAGGTATCTGATCGAGTCGGTTTCAAATTGGGCTACCGTATTCTTGAGGGCGGGGCAGATAATGATGAGGTATATACCTTTTCGCTGTTTCATTACGCATCTTTTGGTGTTTTAATCAAATTTTAATTTATCAACAATCAGGATGAAATTATGAACACCATCGACGAACCTATTTTCGAAGCCGAATTCGATCAAAAAGAAATTAAAATTTCTCAAAATCCTGACCTGGCTGATCAGATTTTTCGATTGGTGAATCAACAATCCTTTTGTATTCTTTGTACCCAGGGAGAAAGCCAGCCTTATGGTTCACTGATCGCTTACGCTTTTACGGATGATCTGAAACACTTTTTCTTCACTACACCAAAAGCAACCCGTAAATTCAAGCTGCTCAGCGAATGTCAGCGAGTGGCATTGGTCATCGACAGTCGTTGCCAGCATTTAGAGGACATGACGCAGGTCGATGCGGTAACAATTACTGGCAAGGCGATGCAAGTTCATGCTGGAATAAATTATGAGAGTGGTGTTGAGATGCTAAAAATTCGACATCCATACCTTGCAAATTTTCTGGATTCCGAAACCACTGCCCTGTTGCGGATCGATGTCGTGCGATATTTTCATGTGACCCGTTTTCAAGAGGTGTCCCAATGGATTCCTTGAAATCGCTAATCGTTCCCCTATCCCATACCGCTGCGACTGACGAAAAAATTATTGGCGGAAAGGCAGCAAAGCTGGCAAAATTAGTTCAAGCTGGCTATCGCATTCCCGACGGATTTTGTATCACCATTTTCGCCTACCAACAATTTATCAAAGCCAATCGCCTCGATGAGAAAATCAAATTTGAGCTCGGTCGTAAATCGTTTGAATCCATGCGCTGGGAGGAAATCTGGGATGCAGCGTTGCGAATTCGTTCTGCTTTTCAAGCTGGTGAAATTCCGCCTGAAAATAAGAATCAAATCATAAAAGCTTTTAAGAAACTGGGCATTCGAAAAACACTGGTCGTCCGATCTTCAGCTCCGAAGGAGGATTCTGCTAAAGCTTCATTTGCTGGATTGCATGAATCTTATGTCGGTGTCAAAGGTGAACAGGGATTGCTGGATGCAGTGCGACTGGTCTGGGCATCGCTATGGTCCGATGCTGCACTGCTGTACCAGCACGAACTGGGGCTTGATCCGTTGCACAGTTCGATGGCGGTTGTGATTCAGGAATTAGTGGAAGAAAATATTTCAGGCGTGGCGTTCGGTGCTGATCCCAGGAACATTGAAGCCGATCTCTCCATTATTGAGGCGGTGCCAGGTTTGTGTCGGGACCTGGTCGATGGCGTGCTTGATCCTGATCGTTGGATTTTGAAACGATCCACTGGCGAAGTGACTGAGATGCAATCGGGTGAAAGAGGGGGCGCAGAATCAATAATGCCACTTCTGCACGCCAATGATGTGAAAAGAATTTACCATGCACTTCAAGGAATCGAGCATCTATTTGGCTGGTACCCCGATACCGAATGGACTGGCAGGGGTGACCGCTTTACCCTGTTGCAAGCCCGTCCCATTACCACATCCGAGCAACAACCAAAAGATGACAAAGCCTACTATCTCACACTACGCCCTGGCGAACAGCGATTAAAACAACTGGCGAAAAAAGTGGCTGACGAACTGATTCCCCAATTGGAAACCGAAGGCAAAAAATTAGCTGCGGAAGATTTGTCGCTTTTCGACGATGCGCAATTAGCTGAAGCCATCGAGGCACGTCAAAATTCTCTGGTCAAATGGAAGAAAATCTACTGGAATGATTTTATTCCCTTTGCCCACGGTGTACGGCATTTAGCAATCTATTACAACGATGCGGTTCACCCTGCTGATCCCTACGAATTTATCGGACTGCTCAAAGGACAGTCCATGATTTCCACCCAACGAAATCAAAAGATGATTGAACTGGCAAGACAAATCCAGGTGCAGCCAGCTTTGAGAGATGGCTTGCCAATTTTAACTACCGAATCGAATAGAAACTGGCAGGAGTTGTCACAACAAATTGAACAACTACCTTCTGGAATAGAATTCCTTAACGCTTTCCAAAATCTACTCGATCAATATTTGGATGTATCTTATGGAAAGGAGCGGCTTAAAAATCAGCCAGTTCTGGTGTTGAAAAATATTCTGGAAATGGCGAAAGCACTGAAAGCAGAGGCTAATCAAAATTCCGTTAAAGCAGAAAAAGCGAGCGTCACCAGACTGGAACAGAAGCTATTCAATGCTGTCGGAAAAGATAAACAAGCCGAGACGAAAGAAATCCTGCATATCGGCAGAATAAGCTGGCGGCTGCGGGATGATGATAATTTGCTGTTGGGGCGAATCGAAAGCCAGTTGCTTCGCGCCATTAACGAGGGAGCAAACCGACTTCGAGCAGTAGGACGATTGGCATCCGAAATAAAAGCGACTAAGAAATCCGCTAAAATCATCGCAGATGCCTTGCTTCATCCCGAAAGTGGAGACGTTATCATTCCTGTCGAGCAGCCAAAAGCAGCCATAACGATGGATAAACAAACTGGTGTCAAACCACGCCAACTAATTGGTCAACCTGCGGCGCCAGGCCTGATTTCGGGCAAAGTCAGAATTATTCGATCTCCTGAAGATCTAGGACATTTTAAAGCGGGCGAAATTCTGGTATGCGATGCCATCCAGCCCAACATGACGCATTTAGTGCCATTAGCCAGTGCGATTATCGAACGACGCGGCGGCATGTTGATTCATGGTGCTATCATCGCACGAGAGATGGGTATTCCCTGCGTGAACGGCGTCCCCAATGCGGCTGATATTTTGGAGAATGGTGAATTGGTGACTGTGGATGGACATTTGGGGATCGTGACGGTTGGAGCGGCGGAGTTTGATTTGGAAATAAAACTTTAAAAATGAAAAGAGAATTAAAATTGAAAAAACAAACCGCATTATCATCTATTGACCAACTCCATCTCATTGAAAAAGCTACCGATGTGGCGGCCGAAGGGATAATAATAACCGATGCATCGCAGTCGCACAATCCGATTATCTATGTGTCTGATGGTTTTGTGCGACTTACTGGATTGGGCAGACTGGTAATATTAGGACAAAATTGTCGCTTCCTGCAGGGCGAGGGAACTGATCCAAGAGCGCTCGATGCGATCAGGCAGGCGGTTAAGGAGCAGCGGGAGGTCATTGTTGAATTACTGAATTATCGCAAAGATGGCACCCCGTTCTGGAATCGGCTTTCGATTACTCCGATTAAAAATGATGCTGGGAAAACAACACATTATGTTGGTGTACAATCAGACATTACCGAGTTAAAGACTACAAGAGACAAACTTGAAATCGCCAATAAAGAACTGGCAAAATTTCATAAGGAAATGACATTCGAGTTGGAGCAGGCAAGAAAAGCCCAGGAATTTATTCTCCCATCGAAATTACCGAGTACAAAACGGGTTAAGATTGCATCGAAATTTGTGCCGCTGGTTCATATTGGTGGTGATTTCTATGATATTATCCGGTTGTCTGAGCATACTTTCGGCATCCTGATTGCTGACGTGACGGGACATGGCATTCCTGCCGCGCTGTTGACTTTTATGTCCTCAATTACTTTCAAAAATGTTTCACTTGGCGAATTTTCATCAAAAAAAGTACTTAGCCAGACTAATGAAATTTTATTCGGACAAATGCCTGGTGGCACGTTCGTCTCAATGTTTTACTTGATTTATGATTCACAGAAAAAAGAGATCAAATTCAGTCAAGCAGGACACACACCAGGGTTTTTATTACGGACGCACACGAAAGAGGTAAAAAAACTTACTACCGAAGGAATGTTAATTGGGATTTTTCCCAATGACCATGTCAATTTTGGAGAAGAAAAAATTCAGCTACAAGCTGGCGATAAGATTTTGCTCTACACTGACGCCATTATCGAAGCCTTTAGCAAAAAAGGCGAGATGTTCGATCTGAAAGATTTAGAATCGATCTTAAATAAGCATATCGATATGCCCATTGATCAGTTGCTTGAGGAAGTCTATCAACATGGATTGGAATTCAGTGGGAAATCAAATTATGATGATGATGCGACGTTAGTGGGTTTCGAAGTACTCGGTTAATTTGAAGGCAACACGAAATAATCATGGATGAACTACTAAAAATTTTAATGCTCTTTCTACTTGGTTCTATTGCAGGTTTCATCAATGTAATGGCCGGCGGCGGCTCGTCAATAACGCTTCCGATTTTAATATTCCTGGGATTGGA
>CBFDBN010000364.1:0-4506 GCA_965603055.1 uncultured bacterium
GAAAGGCATATTTTGAGCGGGCGAGTGAATATTTCAAAGGGTTGGGGATGGAGGTGAAATAAAATTTATTTAATTGTCAATCGTTAATGAAAATTGTGGAGGAAATATGTTTAAATATAATCCATTTTTGATTGCAGTAGTAGGGATCATTTTTCTTTTCTCTTGTGGGAAGAAAGAACACGAGCAGGAAATCATCCGACCTGTGAGATATATGCAGGTGTATTCGACAGGTGGTTCTCGAGTGAGATCGTTTACGGGTGTGGCGCAAGCTGGTGTGGAATCACGATTAAGCTTCAAAGTGCCTGGGACGGTGAAAAGGGTCAATGTGCTGGTGGGAGATAATGTGACACGAGGACGGTTGATCGCCGAGTTGGATCCCAGTGATTATGAATTGCAGGTGCAACAGGCAGGGGCAGCCCTGGCACAAGCACAGGCGCAGGAGCGAAACGCCAGCTCCAATTTTGAGCGAGTAAGAACACTCTTCGAAAGCAACAACATTGCCAAAAGCAATTACGATGCAGCTCGGGCTAATTATGAATCAGCCAAAGCCGCTGTCCAGGCTGCTGATAAGCAGCTCGAATTAGTCAGGTTGCAGCGAAGCTACACTCGCTTAACTGCCCCTTTGAGCGGATCCATCGCATCTGTGAATGTGGAAGTCAATGAAAATGTCGGGGCAGGACAACCTGTTGTTATGCTCACATCTGGCTCAAAAATCGAAGTGAAATTTTCGATTCCTGAATTGCTGATCACCCAAATCAAAGAAGGTAACAAAGCAACAGTATCCTTTGACGCACTTCCTGACAAAGAACTATCAGCAACTGTAATAGAAGTTGGTATTACTTCCGTTAGCACTGGAACGACCTATCCTGTAACGGTGCAATTGGATCAGCAAGAAGATGCCATCCTTTCTGGCATGGCTGCAACAGTCGCCTATCGCTTTGAATCCAAGGACGAACGGGAGCGGTTCATTGTTCCCTCCCATGCTGTAGCCGAAGATCAAAAAGGACGATTTGTCTTTAGCGTTGAACCCATTCAAGACGAAACAGGATTCGGAATTGTTCATCGAAAACCCGTTACCATAGGTGAAATAACGCTTGATGGAATCGAAATTTTTAAAGGTTTGAATGATGGGGATTTAGTGGTCACGGCTGGGATTAGTCGGATCTCGGATAGCCTGAAGGTGAAGATGTAATTGAGTTGATGGATTGATGAGTTGATGGGTTTATGCGTTAATGGATTGATGAGTTGTTCTTGGATTAAGGGAGGGTATGATTTACTTAGAAAAGAAGGAGCGAAATCATGGATAAGAAAATTTCTACACACAAAGATTTAGAGGTCTGGAAGATCGGGATTGAGTTGGTTACTGACATTTACAATGAAACGAAAAAGTTACCCAAAGAAGAAATTTACGGACTTTCTGCTCAAATGCGAAGGAGTGCAGTTTCTGTTCCTTCTAATATTGCAGAAGGCGCAGCTCGTAGCTCAAGAAAGGAATATCTAAGGTTTTTATACATTAGCCTTGGTTCACTCTCAGAATTGGAAACGCAAATCATAATTGCAGGAAATCTTGGTTACATAAATTCAACCGAGCTACTAAATCGAATCGAAACTTTGCGAAGAAAAATGCTAAATTTTATCAAGTACATTAAATCATTGACAAAGTAATTTAACAATTTCACAAAAAGAAATGTTTAATATGCAAATTAACGCCTTAATCCAATAACTCATAAACCCATTAACGCATCAACCCATGAAACCATACACCCATAAACCCATCAACTCATTCTCTCATCAACATCCTAAAAGAGGAGAATAAATAAATGAACATAACCAAATTCGCTATCGAAAAAAACAGAATCACAGCGGTTGCACTAATCTTAATTTTATTCGCTGGGATTAATACATTTAGAACCATGCCTCGTGCCGAAGATCCTGGCTTTACGATTCGCTGGGCATTGATCACCACCGATTTCCCAGGCGCCAGCCCAGAACGAGTGGAGAAATTGGTGACGGATAAACTCGAAAAAGCTATCCAGGAGATGCCTGAGATCGATTTTATTTATAGCGAATCGAAAACTGGATTTTCCAGCGTCATGCTTGGTATCAAAGAACATTACAATGAAATGCGTCCCATCTGGGATAAGCTGCGCCGAAAAGTTGAGCGTACCAAAAACCGAGGAGAACTGCCCGATGGTATTATCGGACCTCGGGTGAATGATGAATTCGGCGACGTTTTTGGTACAATCGTGACCATGACTGCCGAGGGATACAGCTATGCTGAAATGAAGGAAATCGCAGACGAAATCCGAAACGAGTTGTTGACATTGGATGAGGTGGCAAAGGTCGAGATTCATGGCGCACAGGAGGAGCGAATTTTTGTGGAATACAACAATGCCCGTCTGTCCGAGCTGGGAATCTCACCTGCCTATTTGATGAGTATTCTGGCGTCTAAAAACATCATCATGTCTGGCGGCGAGGTCACAACCGCTCGGGAGAATATAGTGCTGGAGCCAACGGGTACATTTGAAACAGTGGAAGATTTGAAGCGCACACTGATCAATCTGCCAGGTCGATCAGATTTAATGAATCTCGAAGATGTCGCTCATGTCTATCGTGGCTATATCGATCCGCCGCAATCCATGGTTCGGGCGAATGGCGTGCAGGCGCTGGCATTGGGGATCAATATGCGGGAAGGTGGTAATATCATTCGGCTTGGTGAAGAAGTCAAAGAGAAAATTGCTTACCTTCAAACGGTTTATCCAATCGGTATTGAGTTCGATTATGCAAATTTTCAACCTGCGGATGTGGATCGGAAGGTGAAATCGTTCACAGGAAATCTGATGCAAGCAATAGCCGTCGTGCTGATCGTGATGCTACTGTTTCTCGGTATTCGAACTGGATTGGTCGTTGCCTCACTTGTCCCCATGGCAATGATTATGAGCATTATGCTGATGAACTTTTTCAACATCGGTCTTGATATGATGTCCATTGCAGCGCTGATTATCGCCCTGGGCTTGCTGGTGGATAACGCCATCGTGATGTCGGAATCGATTATGGTGCAAATGGCAGAAGGCAAAAAGCCGCTCGATGCTGCTATTGATTCTGCCAATGAGCTACGAATTCCTTTACTCACTTCTTCACTGACGACTGCCGCAGCTTTTCTACCCATATACCTGGCGGAATCTGGCGTGGGCGAATATTGTGCCCCATTGTTTGAAGTTGTGGCACTCACCCTGCTTTGTTCCTGGTTGCTTTCATTAACGATGATTCCGATGCTCTGTGTTTATTTTTTGAAAATTAAAAAACGAAAAGAAGAAAAATCATACAATTCCAAATTCTATAACACCTACCGTTCTTCATTGATCACTATGCTCAAGCATCGAGGTTTGACCGTACTGATCACCTTTGTGGTGTTCTTTATTTCAATGATGGGTTTTGGATTGCTGCCCAACCTTTTCTTTCCAGCCAGTGATAAAGCCACTTACACGGCAGAAGTCAATTTGCCAGTTGGAACGCCAATCAAGAGAACAGTAGAAATTGTCGATGAACTCGAAGCCTATTTTAAACAGGAACTCGTTGCTAATTCAGATAGAGAGGATGGCATTGCCGATTGGTCAACCTTTATCGGGCAGGGTCCTCCAATGTTCATTCTCGGATTCAGTCCCGAGCAGGCGAATCCAGGCTATGCCTGCTTCATCATCAATACGACAACTGGAGAGGAGTACCTGGACACGCTTGTTAAAAAAACAGAGACATTTTGTATTGAGAATTTTCCCGATGTCCGCCCCAATGTCAGTCGGTTGAATTACGGACCCCCGCCTGATTTCCCTGTTATCGTCCGTTTGATGGGAAGCGACATCGACAAGGTTTTTGAAATTGCTGACCAGGTAAAATCTCACATGGCGACAATTGAGGGCACCAAAAATATCCACGATGATTGGGGCTTGCGTACGAAAAAGCTATTGGTGAATATAAATCAAGCCCGAGCCAAACGAGCAGGTGTATCCAATCAAGATATTGCCATGTCGTTGCAGACCGCTTTAACTGGCTTCATCACCACTCAATTTCGTGAAGAAGATGAAGTCATTCCCATTACCCTTCGCTCCGTGGCTGCGGAACGCCAGGACATTGGAAAACTCGAAACGATCAATGTCTATTCCCAGGCAACGGGTTTGAACGTCCCGCTGAAGCAGGTTGCCGATCTGGAAGTGGTCTGGGAGCCGTCTAAAATTCGGCGCTGGGACTTACTGCAAGTGGTCAGTGTGAAATGCGAAGTGACTGATGAAACCACCCCGATTGCCGTTGCAATGGAAGCCGGTAAATGGCTAAAACAGGAACAAAAAAATTGGGATGTCGGCTACAAATACGAGCTTGGCGGTGAAATGGAAAGCTCGGTTGAAGCCAGCAATTCCATTAATGAAAAACTGCCGATTGCGGGATTGATCATCGTCCTTCTTTTGGTTATTCAATTCAATTCCATTCGGAAACCGTTTATTATTTTGGCAA
>CBFDBN010000365.1:0-4496 GCA_965603055.1 uncultured bacterium
GATTGGAATTGTACATTTTTTTTCTTTTGGGATTAGTGTTAATTTTATTCTCATAATAATTCCTTCCAATCTATAATAGTTCGATTAATATGTAAAGCTAATATTTTTTTTAATTATTTGTACATACAATTCATTTTTTTTAACTCCTTTATAACTTCATCCCTCAAAACATCTGGCTCCATCACCTCCACCTCAGCCCCATATTGCATCACCCAGCGTTGGACATCTTCCAGCCCCTGCACATCCATTTCCAAAATCAAACCGCCATCATCCAGCTCGGTTACTTGTTGAGAATGATGCCACTTTCGTTCCCGAATCCAGCGGGATTTGTAAGGACTGAATTTTAAAACAATGTGATAGGTTTCACCGCCCCAGATCAGATCGAAGCTGTCTTTTAAAAGCTGATCGATGGAAAAATCAGTCGGTTTTACAAATTCGACATCAGTATTCTCAATGGTGAGGATTCGATTTAAGCCAAACATTCTACATTCATCACGCAAATGGCAAAAGGCGATAAGATACCAGGCTCCATAATGGTTGTATAATAAGTAAGGATCCACGGTTCGTTCGGTATGTTCATCTTTATAGAGGGAATGATAGCGAATTTTTAACTGTCGTTCCGATAAGATCGCCTGTTGGATGGTTTCGAATTTGTGTCTCGCTACTGGAGAAGATGGAAGTTGTTGAAAGGAAATAAAATTGCCAGCCTCACTATCGAATGCCTGATCCGGCAGGTAATGAAACATCTTTTTGATTACTTTTTTTATGTCATCATAATATGGGGTGTTTTTATATTGGCTTAAAATCCGTTCATTGACAATAAATGATAGAATATCTCGATCACTCAAATGGATCGAAGGCAAGAAATAGTCCATTTGTGAATAAAAGAAGCCGTTGTTTTGCCGGTCGAATTCAATGGGTGCATCCAATTGGTAGCGCATATATTCGATGTCTCGATAGATTGTTTTTGGATGAACTTCGAATACTTTGGCAACTCGGTTGCAATTGGGGTATTTTTTATCCCGAATACGTTGATCAATGTAGATCATTCTCCGGATGGGAGGGTGTGATGCTTTCATTATTAAAACCTCCTTTGATAACATCGTCACCATAACTTAATATAGATGCCTGGACATTGAATGCCCTATCCCTCAAAAAAAATCATTTTTTTACGATTTTTTTCAGCACAACAACGTGCTCTATGCTCGGCATTATTTATCGAATGACTAAAATGAATGAAATAATTATGCTATTATATATTTTTTAACCTCAATATAATCAAATTTTCATAATGGACCAAGCGGGCAAATTATTTAATCCGTTTTCCAAAATTTGGAAGTATGCAGGGATAACTCAGATTTAATAAAATTTTACGATTAAATATACAAACTACCAGGCATAAAATCAAATAAAATTTTATTAAAAATTTGTTCTTTTTCCTTGAATTTGCCCCTTTTTTTTGTTAATTTACCAATGTCTTTGCCTATATAATGGAAAGAAAATTGTAAAATAATTATTGAAATATAAATGTAGGGCGTATGGCGCAGTTTATTTCGCCCCACACGCTACGCCCTACGCTCTACCTTATTTCAGAAAACAATCTACTTTCAAACAAATAAATATGGAGCGAAAATGGACTTAGGTTTAGCCGGAAAAACCGCCCTCGTCTGCGGTGCCAGCCAGGGATTGGGATTTGCAACAGCAAAAGAGCTTTCAATGGAGGGATGTACAGTTATTATTTGTTCGAGAGATAAAGATCGCATCCAGCGAGCTAGAGATAGGATTAAAACTGAAACAGGCGGAAAGGTCTTTGCCCACCCGGTTGATCTGTCACATGCGGATCAGGTCGTACAGTTCGCAAAACTCGTTATATCAGAATTCAAACAAATCGATATCCTGGTCAACAATACTGGCGGACCACCAGCCGGCTTCTTCATGGACTTTAATGAGTCAGATTGGAACCAGGCGTTCCAGGGCACTTTAATGAGTACAGTGACGCTGACGAAACAGCTTCTCCCCCTCATGGCTCAGCACAATTGGGGACGAATTATAAACTTGCAATCGATTGCCGTAAAGCAGCCAATTGATGATTTGCTGTTATCCAATTCAATTCGTATGGCGGTAGTTGGCTGGGCAAAAACGCTGGCAAACCAATATGCGAAGCACAACATTACCATCAACACCATTGCCACCGGTTACACCCTTACCGAACGTCTGTCCGATCTGGCGAAAAAACGGGCGGAAGATGAAAATGTTTCTATCGAAGATATTATGGATCGCTGGAAAACAACAATTCCAATGCAGCGGCTGGCAAAACCGGAAGAAATCGCCTGGCTGGTAACCTTTTTGGCATCGGAAAAAGCCAGTTATATTACCGGTGAGACGATTGCTGTTGATGGGGGAGTTGTGCAGAATATGTTGTAATCCTTGATTGTAAATCAAATTTTTTGAATAGCAAAAGATGTGAGTAGCAAGGTAGGCTATTGCAAAATTTCAAATTTCCAATGATGAATGTTGAATCTTGAATAATGAATATTGAACGAGGAGCTTATTAAAAGGAGCGATATGAAAACAATAATTGAGCCATTTCGCATCAAAATGGTGGAGCCGATAAAGATGACCACGCAGGAGCAGCGGGAGAAAATTATTTCCAAGTCTGGGTACAACCTTTTCCAGATCGATGCTGAAGATATTATTATTGATCTGTTGACGGATAGCGGGACTGCGGCGATGAGTCATGATCAATGGGCAGGGATGATGAAAGGTGACGAATCGTATGCCGGTGCCCGAAGTTTTTACCGTTTCTTTGAAAAGGTGCAGGAAATAACTGGATTCAAACATATTATTCCCACGCACCAGGGTCGAGCAGCAGAACGAATTTTGTTTGAATTGATCGCAGAATCGGGAAAATATGTGCCTTCAAATACGCATTTTGACACGACGCGCGCCAACATCGAGTACCAGGGCGCGGAAGCGGTCGATATGGTTATCCCGGAGGGGAAAGATCCCCAGTTAATTCATCCTTTTAAAGGAAATATTGACTTAACAAAATTGGAGCATTTTATTCTGGATAAAGGGGCGGAAAATATCCCGGTTTGTGTACTGACGATCACCAATAATTCCGGCGGCGGACAGCCGGTTTCAATGGAGAACATTCGGAACACAAAAGAAATTTTATCCCGGCATAATATCCCGCTCTTTTTAGATGCCTGCCGATTTGCTGAAAATTCTTATTTTATTAAGAAGCGTGAAAAAGGTTACCAGAATAAATCGTGCAAAGAAATTGCGCGGGAAATATTTTCGCATGCTGATGGCTGTACCATGAGCGCCAAAAAAGATGCCCTGGTGAATATCGGCGGTTTTCTGGCAATTAACGATGATGAACTGGCAATGAAAGCGAGGAACGTTTTAATTGTTACCGAAGGATTCCCCACTTACGGCGGGTTGGCTGGTCGCGATCTGGAAGCAATCGCCCAGGGTTTGGAAGAAGTACTGCATGAAGATTATCTCCACTACCGGATTCGAACGGCTGAATACATGGGCGACCACCTGGATTCTATCGGTGTGCCGTATTTAAAACCAGCCGGCGGTCATGCCATCTATTTGGATGCGAAAGCATTTGCGCCGCAGATTCCAGTGGAACAATTTCCCGGGCAAGCCGTTGCCTGTGCGCTTTATTTGGAAGGCGGAATTCGGTCCTGCGAAATTGGCGGAATCATGTTCGGCAGAACTGACACGCAAACCGGGAAATATCTGCCGCCGGCCATGGAACTGGTTCGCCTGGCATTTCCGAGACGGGTTTATACCCAGAGCCATTTTGATTATGTTTTAGAGGTGATCGAACAGGTCTATCAAAAGCGGGATGCTTTGCCGGGTTTTCGATTCACTTACCAGGCGCCGTTTCTGAGACATTTTACAGCACAGTTTGAAGTCATTGGGTAATTGGGATAAAACAGCGTTTCACCAAATATCCGATTATCAAATTACCTTATAACCCAATTACCTGATTACCAAATCACCTTAATTACCCAATCCCCTCAAAAAATTTGCTGAAATCCACATTGCCACCCGAAATAATGATTCCCACTTTTTTGCCGGACACATTTAATTTATTTGAAATCAGTACGCCAAAAGGCACTGCCGAGGATGGCTCGATAATGATTTTCATTCGTTCGAATATGTGTCGCATGGCGGTAATTATTTGTTGCTCGGTGACTAACACAATTACATCAACGAATTCCTGGATGATGGGAAAAGTCTTTTCACCCAGTGATGTTTTTAAGCCATCAGCGATTGTATCGGGATTTTCAGAGGGGATAATTTTCCCGGCTTGAACCGAACGATAGGCATCATCTGCATTTTTGGGCTCACAGCCGATGACTTTTATGCCAGGATTCAATGACTTTGCTGCAATCGCAGTACCACTCATCAATCCACCACCGCCGACCGGCGCCAGGATATAATCGAGGTCATTCACCTCTTCGATCAATTCCAGG
>CBFDBN010000366.1:0-4492 GCA_965603055.1 uncultured bacterium
CGATCTGAATAGTAGATATGTCCATTATATTCTGCAAATATGCGGTGAACTGGAACTATTTTTTCATTTCTCGTTCGATTTATTCGATTAATGTAAAAAGGTCTATAAATATCATCAATTACATCTTTATAACTTTTCTTCTTTAAAACTTCTTTTTTATCGAAATATTCATCGTCAATTGCACCGTTTACCGCAGAAGACATTGCATGAGCAAACTCATGGACATAACTCTTCAGGTTTGCTCCCATTACGTTTAGTGCAACTCTACCTGGAATTTGTGCAAATTCTTCGTGTTCTGCCTCAATTTTACCATCTTCTTCTTCGTCACAGGTAGGCAAGAGAATCTCTTTCTCATCACGATTTAATTTGGTTCCATCCGGGTCTAAATGGAATTCAAATTGATTTTTTGGTAGTTTTCTAAGTTTTCTTTCTTGTGCAAAATCTGTATAAAGCGCAGTAGAACGATTATAATGTGCTGAGGCACTCATTGCAAAAATTACATCAGTTGATTGAATTATCTCATCTAAATCACTCTCGGTAAAACCATGGGGAGCATCACAATTTCTCAAGATTTTTTGGTAATTCTCCCACATCTTATCCAATGGAAATAACAGGTTTGATGCGACGACACCATCAAATGCAACTTGTTCAGGAAATGGCTGAACCAAAGCATAATCGACACCACTTTCTGTAGCTAATTTTTCATCAAAGATGGCAATTATTCTTATCTGAGACCAGATTTCTGGTCTACCTATCACTTCGTTGGTTTCGAAACTAAATAGTGCATTATCAATAGAATTGAGGAAAATTTTAATATTTTTAATAATTGGATCGCCAATGTAATTTTCTGCATTTTGAGCACTTTTTTGATATTTCAAAACTTGTGGATTCGCGACAAATGCAATGGTATATGGATGTTTTGAAAATTTATCATTTCGATAATTATAATGCTTTCTAGATTTCAATTTTAAATACTTTTCTACTAATGGCTCCATATTTTTTTCAATATATGCTATGTTCTCATCTCTATTTGACACGTTTGTGTCTAACAGTAAATTCCTGAGTTCAGTCAATTTTTGATCGAAGCTAATTTCTTTTGATATTCCAATTTCTTCAAAATGATGGAATAAGTCAGTCAAATCCGGTAGAAATTCATTTTCAGTTATGAGCTCATACGTCCTGGTTATTAGCGATATGACTTTTGCTACGCTTTTTTCAAGTTTTTCATTATGTTTTATACGTTGGGTATAATAAATGAACGGTTTCAATACCTGAAGCAATGCAGTCTCTTCTCTTTCGTCCGGGGACTTTATAATATTGATTTTTTTATTTACGTCAAATGCAAAAGAGAACTTCACCAGTTCCCTCCTTAGCAATCGGAGCTGAATATAAACCAGGTCATTGTATAGGGTCGCCAATAATGCGCCAAACGCATAACCCAAAATATAACAACGAGAGGTTTCATATAAGGCATTCCAGAGCTGTGCCGAAGGACTGAATATTAATAAATGAAATAATAGAAACATTCCCACAATAATAACGAATGGATTGCTGAATAATGTTCCAGCAACAAATACGAACACAACGAGCGGGGCGGTAAAAGGCAAGGGAGTGGAAAACATTGTCGAATAATTAAAATAAATCAACGCTAATACAGATATCAAGCCAATCGTCAACCCAAGTTGATGACCGCGAAGTATTTTTCTGGGAGGGAATCTTCGAATGACAATGATATTCGGTTTTGCGGGGCGTTTCAGTAATTTTCGAACAGGGAAAAGCAACAGGTCTCTAATCAGGTTAAACAGACTGATCATAATGTATCCTCCCTCTTTGATTTAATTTGATTCTATTTCAATTCCTCTAAATTATTGTTGATCTCATCAATCAATTGCAAGGCAAATCTTCTCCAGTTTTCGTCATCTTCAATTTTGAGAAATTGGTCCAAATTGGAGAGTGCGTCATCAAATTGATTTAAGTTATTTTTCGCAAGCGCTAAATTGTAATATGCCTCGGGCAAATTCGTATCAATCTCTATTGCAGACTGGAAATAATCAGCAGCTTGCTTCCAGTTTTTTTTATGAAAATATAATACACCGATATCATTTAAAAGCAAAGCTGATGTTACACTTTCTGTTTCGATCTGTAAAAATATTGAATCTGCTTTGCTGATTTGTTTTTCAATTATATAAACCTTTGCCAGCAGTTGTCTGGCTGTAAGAGAGTTAGAACTTTTTTTCAATGCTATATTTACTTTTGATTTTACTTCATCCACATAAGCGGGCTTTTCTTCATTGGGAGCCATCAGCTCACCTAAGCTGGAAGGAGCAAATCCACCTGTTAATCTGGCATCCCCGTTAGGAACCTTATAAGATTCTGATAATATCTTTTCAGCCCGGGAAATTTGGTAGCCAGTAGTGTAATATCTCACTCCTGAACGAATTCCAACAATAAAAATAAACAAAACAGCAAATGCAATCGCTGGTCTCCAGGTATACCGGGTATAAATCCATTTTTCAAAAAATTTTTTAAATTTCTCTTTTATAATGGCTGCGATTTTGATTCTTTTTCCTTCGATCGGTTCTTTGACAGAAGGGTATCCACTGTATTCAAGAATTTTAACAACCTGCTCCTCGGGCGTTATCATTCTCATTCTGGCGATTTTTGCCTGTTCAGATTCAGTCGCCGGGGTAAGCGAATTGGTAACGATTGAGGCTACATCGTTTAAACAGTTTTTACAAACATTCAGATGTTTTTCTATTGTTTCAGCTTCGGATTCAGTAACCCTTCCATCAAGATATCGGTAGAGAAGATCATCACTAAGACACGCATCGGTTCTATAATAATCAAGACCACTGCGTTTAATTTTTTTATTTTCCATAAATAGAACTTCATCTAAGTTTTTTAATAGCTGCAAATTTGTTGAGCATCTTTCACACGTTCTCAAATGAATTGTGATTTGCTTTCTTTCCTGTTCAGCAAGTTTTTCATCATTGAATTGTATAAGTTTTTTTGAACCCGGACAATCTATAGTTTTCATAATTTGAAAATTAATTTGCTTGCTATTTTCTTAGACAAAAAATTTCTAAAATTTTCCCATATTTTTTTTATGGCTGGGTTAATTTATTTCCGGCTATGCTGCCATCATTTGGTCGAGTAACTGTTGCCGTAGTTTTTGCTTTATTTTGGTAATTAAATTGCTAACTGTCTTTGCTGACAGGTCATAAGCTAATTGAGAAGCGATTTGTTCAGCCGACAATCCTTGGTAAATATTTAACTTAATGATTAGCTTGTTCCTGTGTCTAGTGCTTCCTGTTACAATTCGATCCAGTATGATTTCTATTTCTTCTTTGAGAAATTCCAACTCCAGCTCAGCATAAGGTGATCTAGCGATGTTTTTAATCCGGATTTTTCCACCTTTTTCAGAAATATTCAACACATCATCGATCGATCTTTCTACCGTGGGACGTTTTTGTGCATTTATTTTGGTGGTATAATTTCTTACCACATTCCTTGCAATAATTCCTAAATAGGTATAAATTGAATTTTCTGAGGCGCCAATGAAATCGTTAAGTGCCTTGCAATTATTGGCTAATAACTTCATATAAACATCCTGCAAGAGATCCTCGGCGGTTTCTTGAAATTGAGCATCTCGATTAGGGACGCATATTGCTTTGCACTCTCGATAAATTACCAACCTGATTCGATCATCAAATCGTTCATAAAATTCAAGCCAGGCTTTTCGATTCCATGGTTCTCGAGCACAAAGCGCAACTAAATCAGTATTTTTCATCTCTGTTAAATGCACAATGATAAGGTCATCACATCCTTCATTAATAACAATTCGCTACCAGGTGAAAATCTTTGATTAATCTATTTATTCTTTTTTCTGGCTTTGTTGCTGATAACAGGAATCTTATCCTTTACATAATGTCAAATGTATACTGTTAATCTATCTTTGTGGCTGCGGTTCATGAGGTTTGTTTCATTCTTACGCAATATAAAAATATTGTTTTTAAAAAGCAAGATTTTTTTTCATGTAGCTATTTTTATTGGAGAGAAAAATCAACAAGGTAAGTTCTACTGTAGTAACAGACTATAAGTCCAGCGGGCGAGTCCAAACAGAACCAGCACAATTCCCTCTTTTCTTGACAGTCTCCAATCGGTTCTCAAGAATAATAGAGCGATGCCAACCATAACGGGATAAATCAGCAGACTTGGGCGAGCAGACATTTCAATAGGCAATTCTCGAATGAAAGCAGCTATACCAAGCGCACCCAGTACATTAAAAATGTCGCTTCCGATCAGGTTACCCACCGAAATTCCATTATGCCCTCGAATCGCGGCGATAATTGAAGTTGCGATTTCCGGCATCGAGGTACCAGCAGCAATGATGGTCGCACCGATAATCCATTCAGAAATTCCCACCATCCGGGCGAGATTGGTAGCCGAAGTGATCAGAAAATGAGAACCCACCAGCAACATGCCGAGACCG
>CBFDBN010000367.1:0-4459 GCA_965603055.1 uncultured bacterium
TGAGGGCAAATTCTTTTTCTTTTTGGTTCTGGCTTGTCCAGGTTAGGTAATTAGAAACTAATACCCAACTAATTGTCGATAGCGAAAACAGCTTACCAAATGATCATTGACCAATCCAATCGCCTGGATATGGGCATAAATAATTGTTGACCCTACGAAAGAAAATCCTCTTTTTTTCAAATCTTTACTGATCCGATCAGAGAGTTCCGTTGTGGCAGGAATTTCTGACAGCGTTTTCCATGCATTAACCACGGGCTTATGATCAACAAAACTCCAGATGTATTTATCAAAGCTGCCAAATTCTTTTTGCACTTCTAAAAATAATTTGGCATTGTTGATCGAAGACTCGATCTTTTTTCGATTTCGAATTATGCCAGCATCTGCCAATAGCTTTTCGACCTTGGCTTCATCATATTTGGCGACTTTAGCTGGATCAAAGTTATCATAAGCTTTGCGATAGTTCTCTCTCCTTTTTAATATCGTCGACCAACTTAAACCAGCCTGCGCTCCCTCAAGAACCAGAAATTCAAAATGCTTCCGATCATCGTGAACTGGTACACCCCATTCTTCGTCATGATATTTGATGTACATTTCATCCTTACCCGGCCAGGGACATCGTTCCATTTTTTATTCCTTTCTTGATTTGTTTTTGAATTAGTTTTTCCATCTTTAATGTTAAACCTTACCAATAAAAAATTGAAACGTCAAACGTGAGACGTGAAACATCTTTTACTGAATACTGATTACTGCTCACTGTTCACTCTCCACTTTTCACGTCTGCCGTTTCACGTTTCACTTAATAAATGAAAATATCTCTTTCGTAAATTGCAGTGCCATGAAATGCCCGGCTCCTTCGATAAAATGGACTTCTGCATGAGGAAGTTTTTCTTCCATAAATCGGGCAAGATCGAGCGGGACTATTGTATCCGCTGTGCCATGCCAGATATGGACTGGAAGATTGATGTCATCCGGATCAAATCCCCACTGTTGAGATAAAATATTCATATCACCGACCACGCCTTTACTCCCCTGACGAAAAGCCTGGGCAACATCTTTTTTAAACATCTCTGCAATATCGGATCGGATCAGTAACTTTTTATCGCTTTCAGGTAAATCAGCCACCAGCTTTTCAAACGCAACATCAAATCGATCTCTTAAAAATAAAAATGCGATTCCCATCAATCCATTTAACAATCCTGGCATCCAATGAGCGAAACCAAAAAGCCTTCTCATTTTCGGATCGACTTTCTCCAATAATTCACCTTCATGTAAAGGAGCCAGCGCGCTTACCAGAGAAACTTGAGTGATTCTTTCAAGCAATCGAAATGCACATGCCAAAGCATAAGGACCTCCGCTCGAAATTCCAACCAGTGCAATTCGATCAATCCCAATTCCATCAACAAACTCTCGAATATCGTCAGCCCAGTCCAGCAATTTTCGATCTTTTTGATAAGTCGAAAGCCCGGTACCGGGACGATCCAGCGCATAGATACAGATTGATAATTCTTTCATCGCATTCAAATCAGGATTCCGCTGCAGTCGTGAACCAGGGATGCCATGGAAGAATAACACAGGTTTACCATTTGGATTCCCGTATTTAGCATATCCCAATTCCCGTCCATCAGGAAGTGTAAAAATTTCATTTTCAAGATTAATAAGATCGGTCATAAACTGAACTCATCTGTTTTAAAATAAATCCATCAGCAATGATGAAAAATTAGCCAATTACCTGTCTCTCTTTCGTGTCATTCCGTGTGTTTAATGGGCTGCAACTGCATCCGATGTGGAAAGGACATCTGTACATTTTCAACTCGAAGTGGAATTTGAATATACTCCCCTTTCAGCCACAATGGCACTTGATCGACGAAATTTTCACTTCCCAGCCAGCCATCCTGACCACCAAGCAGCACGAAATAGTTTTCATCCATGTCCCGCATCATGGCGATAAATCTGGAATTGGCACCGTAAAATGTATCGTGCTTTTTATTGCTGACATTATGCGCCGTTTTTGCCACCGTATTATAAGAACCTTCAGCCGGGTAATCGCCATATCGAAATCTTCTACCGATCAACGGTATCCGTCCTAAAAAATGATTCAATTTCAATCGGTGCATTTCCCCCCAATTTTTATATTTACGAAAATCTTTTATCGCTTTTGGGAGCGATTTTTCCAGGCTGCTGTTCAAAAAAGCTGGATCGCCATCAGTTAAGTCCTGTTTTAAAAAGAGGTTGACGTGCTCTGAGGATAGCAGCATTTTGGCAACATCTTTATCGAAAATTTTGGTGTAGAAATCCTGCACGAAATGATAGACAAGCATTTGAAATGCTACAGCGCCCTTTGAATTTACGTTGTAAATACCGTCCCACTGGCTGAGTGTGTTTAATAAATTCAACAACTTTTGATCTTTTTGACTCCGCAGGTTAAATTCATCAATTTTATCTAACAATGCATCACGTGCTTTTTCAGCAGAAGGAACGTATACATCGATTTGTGTTTTTTTGACGTAATCCAGATCGATCTTATCTTCATTTTGAAACAACTCTCTTAATCGATTAACACGATCGTTTGCAGAGAAAAAATATCCCATTGGCGGGTTATAAACAAAAGGACGGTTGTTTGCGGACACGATAAATCCTTCTGCTGGATCGAAAACAGTTGGCAAATCATTCGAGCCGATAATTCCATTCCATTGATGCGCCGGTTTAGCTGAATTCAAAATAAAATCATCCGGTCGCAGTTGATTTCGATTGGGGACTTTCACGGCTGGCACCATGCCGATATGACCTTTTTCATCAGCGTACAAAAAATTCTGACCTGAAACACCATAACTTTTAAACGCTGCTTGAAATTCAGTCCAGTTTGTTGCCTGGTTTAATTTTAAAAATGAGGTAAATTCATCACTGGTTTGATGTCCCACCCATTTAATCGCTAATGTCTGCCCTTCTTTTGCATTAAACAGCGGAGAATCGGATAGAATTGGTCCCCATTCAGATTTTCGAATTTCAACTTCTTTGTCCTTCCACCATCGGACTCTAATCTTTTCTGTTCGGGTCTTAATATTTTCAACCTGCTTCTCATTCAATTTATAAAGATCACTGCTGGCGCTGCGCATATTTGTACCGCCCCAGGCAATGGACTGGTTTCGTCCCACCAGAACCATGGGAACACCGGGAAACATGAGTCCCACAACTTGAAACGAGGGACAGTTATAACCGGCAATAACCCACCAATTTGGCAGTTGTAACCCAAGATGCGGATCGCTGGCAAGAATTGCCTTTCCATCGGCGGTTCGTGAAGCGGATATGGCAACCGCATTGCTGCCCGATTTTATTCCTGAGTTCACAATTTCTTCGAAAGCAGTTGCATTCGCCGCAAAGCTGGGAGTTGACTGAAAACCCAGGTCTAATAAACGATTCCAGAGTTCATTCCAATACGGTCTCTCCCTTAATTTCAACCATTGAAACCAATTAAACCAATTGACATCAGCCGACGCCAGACGTCCGAGCCGCAGAACATCTTTAACTTCCCAGGGCTCGAGTTTAAGAGCGAGCAGTTTAAATTCAGCCGGTTTATCAATCAATTGTTCCTGGTAAAAATTAATACCGTTCACATAATGTTGAAGCCACGCCCGTGTTTGTTCTGGCAATTTAGTTTCAATACTATCCACAGCAGCGCCCAGGTTGATTATTCGCAAAGAATGATCGATGGAAGCAGCCAACGGACCGGCGCTTTCAGCCAATCGACCTTCTGCGACACGCCGAAAAATTGTCATCTGGGCTAAGCGCAAATGCCCATGAACCATGCCGAGTAAAAATGCGCAGTCTTCATCATTTTTAGCATCGATGAATGGAATCAGGTGAGTATCCCAGTAAACAGTCGCCTCAGCTTTTAGCGGTAATCCAGTTGTTGGGAAGCTTGCGAGTCGTTGAGTGTGATTTCTTTTTTGGGGGGCGGTCGTTATCACTGCCACACAGGAAATGAGCAACAGAAACAGCACAAAAACTCCGAACAGCACATAGGTTGTTATTTTCATAAAATATCCAATATCATCAAATATTATTCATTTCGTTTGAATTATTTTAAACGATTTCAAGGTATTTCCGTTCCTGGCTTGTTTGGATTTTATTGAATTATCAAACACGACAAATATGTGTCATTCAAAAGGAAGAAAGCAAATGTACCGACTAACCCATTTACTCATTTATCTATCAACTTTAATCGCTGAAAATTTAACTCGACAAACCCAGGAGAAATCGCCAACCATAGCATTTTCATAATGTCTGATGAAAATTTCTGAATTTTTCTGTTGACTATTCTTACATAATGTTATATATTAAAAAATTAATTTATCATAAACATTGACTTACAGTCACACACAATTTTAATTTCCATGAGAAAATTCATCAAAAAAAAGGAAACCTAAAATTTTCTTAACGTATGTATAGTAATGGTATTCGC
>CBFDBN010000368.1:0-4451 GCA_965603055.1 uncultured bacterium
GGCATTATCGGCAAAAGCAAAAAAATCAAAGAAATTAAAGAAGAACTAAAAACGATTGCTAAAACGCCGGCCAGTGTATTGATTATCGGAGAGACAGGAACAGGCAAGGAACTGGTGGCGAAAACCATTCATTACAACAGCGATCGCCTGGACAAGCCTTTTGTCGATGTTAACTCGGCAGCCATTCCTGAAAATTTGGTGGAGAGTGAGCTCTTCGGCATCGAGGAGGGTACTGCGACAGGTGTAAAAAAGCGGATTGGACTGTTTGAGCAGGCACACGGTGGTACTATTTTTATTGATGAAATTGGCGACATGAGCCTGGCATCCCAGGCTAAAATTTTACGAGTTCTGGAAGAGCGACAGATTCGCCGAGTTGGCAGTAATCATAACATCCATATCGATATTCGGATCATTGCAGCCACAAACAAGAATTTGAAGGAACAAATCAAACAGGGTACTTTTCGAGAAGACCTGTACTATCGCCTCAGTGTCATCGAAATCAATCTCCCACCACTGCGCCAGAGAAAAGCAGACATCTCGCTATTACTCGATCATTTCCTGAACAAATACGCTGACCAGATGGGAAAGGTAATCAAAGGGTTTACGCAAGCGGCATCCGAAATTCTTAAGAATTCTGAATGGAAAGGAAATGTGCGGGAATTAGCCAATGTGGTAGAACGTGCCGTTATTTTAACGCAGGATCAATTCATCGATGTTGAAAATTTACCACCAGATTTTCGAGGAGAACCAGCATCCCTCATTCCAGCCGGTGACTCGTTTGAAGAATCTATCAATCATTTCAAAAAACAACTGATCTTGAATGCGCTGCAAGAATCAGGAAATAACAAAGCCGAAGCAGCTCGAAAGTTGAAGATCAGTCGGGCGTATTTGTTTCGGTTGTTGAATCAGTTGGGGATCAGGTGATTGGGTGATTTGGGTAATAAGGGTAATTGGGTAATTGGTTAATTAGGCGCTCAGGCACCAACAAAGAGCGTTTTTGTTGTTGATAATTATTACCATTTCCCACGGGGAGCAGGGAGTTTCACAGGGCAATTTTTTTTTCAATAAATTGAAATGAGGTTGAAACATGGAATCATCAGAAATCACTCAAATCGGCGAATATTTCCAGGAATATACCAAATATCAATATTTTTTCACCCCAAGTGAAATGAGCCAGGGAGTTGCTGTTCCCAATCCTGATAAGTTTATTTCGCCTGCTGTCCCTTTCATTAAACTACCTGAAGCAGAAAAGTCATTGCCCAAAAGGGTGAAAAATCTATTTGCCCTGGTTAAAGAAAGAAGATCTCGTCGGGAGTATACTGATGAACCAATTTTATTGAAACAACTGGTAACACTGCTCTGGGCGATGCAGGGCGTGACTGAATTTGGTTACGGTTATTCCTTTCGAACTGTTCCTTCCGCTGGCGCAAGGCATCCGTTGGAAACGTACGTCAATATCAATCGAGTTGAAAATCAATTGCCGGGACTTTATCGCTATTCTCCGATGGAACATAAATTAATACAAATTTCTGATGATAAGGGTATTTCAGGGCAATTGGCAAAAGCGTGCCTGGGACAGGATATGTTTAAAATGTGCGCGGTTTCTTTTATCTGGACTGCTGTTATTCAACGCAGCCGCTGGAAATACCAGCAGCGGGCTTATCGCTACATCTATCTCGATGCCGGACATGTCTGCCAGAATCTCTATCTCGCCTGTGAAGCATTAGGATTGGGCTGCTGTGCCGTTGCTGCGTTTGATGATGATGCGGTAAACAAAATTCTGGATATCGATGGGAAGGAGGAGTTTGTGATTTATTTAGCAACGGTGGGGAAACTGTAGGACAAATTGCCAATTTGTGTTACATCCATTTATCAAGAACTCGATCTACTTTGTCAGCGACCAACATCCTTGCTTCTTTTCTATCATATCCTTTTATCTGCTGTTCATCATAATCGGTATGTTGGTGTCGCACATGGGCACGAACCGCGAGTAAGATCGCTTCTGGATCAAAGTTTTTCGCGGCAGCGCTGCGACCGACTCTACCGCTATATTTCAAACAGGCATGTTGCGCAATTATTTCAGCGGTTTTTGCAGGACAGTGAGGAAATATCTCCAGAATATGATCCGCAAATCGTTTCTTATATTGTTTATCCAATTGGGATCGTTTTTCCGCCTGCCGTTGTCGCCTGATTTCCCTCAGTTCTGCATCAGCGATACTCTCCTCTTCAGCCTTATCCAATGCTTCGGATTCAACAAGTATTCCCTGGCGTTCATAACGTTTACGTGTTCGGCTCCAGCGCAAGACTTTGGCATAAAGACGGGAGTATTTTGTTGCTCGTCGCGTCACTGCTGCATTCCCGGCTGGTAAATAGACAAGATGATCCAGATCCGCGCAAGAGAGGCACAGGGCGCCTTTGTCTTCGAGGGTGATAAAACTTCCATGCCAGAGTTCTGTTCCGCATTCCGCACATTCTGAATCTTTGCGGATCATGAACACCAGCAGGTCTTTGGATTTTGGTGATGTTTTATTCATCGGTTGCGACTAAATTTGTTTTGATTTGCAGTATCAGGATAAAATCTTCCTTTTTAAATGTTCAATAATGGACATAACATAAATAAAAAGCTTACTAAAATCAAGTGAAAAATTCGCACAATTGACATTTAAGTTAAAAACGAATCGCAGCAATCTCCTTCAACTGATCCATCAACTGTTTAAACTGCATTGGATAAAGTGATTGCTTTCCATCGCAAAGTGCCCGATCTGGATCAGCATGGACCTCGACCATCACACCATCGGCGCCGACAGCGATGGCTCCTCTGGCCAATGGCACAACCGCGCGACGATCACCACTGGCATGACTGGGATCGACGATGACCGGAAGATGGCTCAGTCGCTTAATCGTTGGTACCACATTCATATCCAGTGTATTGCGTGAAAAATCAGAAAAAGTCCGAATTCCCCGCTCACAAAGGATGACGTTAAAATTGCCATGACTGACGATATATTCAGCCGCCATGAGAAATTCTTCCAGTTTTGCTGAAAAACCTCGTTTCAATAATACCGGTTTATTTATATGTCCGACTTTTTTGAGAAGTGAGTAATTATACATATTTCGAGCGCCGATCTGAATAATATCGACATATTCGGCTACGGTATCGATTATTTCACTATCGATTGCTTCTGAAACGATCTTCATCCCGGTCTCATCTCGTACTTTTGCCAGCAGCTTTAAGCCTTGCAAGCCAAGTCCCTGAAAAGCATAGGGAGAGGTTCGAGGTTTAAAAGCGCCGCCGCGAAACAGCTTAACTCCCATAGCTGTAAGTTGATGCGCGATATCAAAAACCTGTGTTTCGCTCTCCACCGCACAGGGCCCAGCAATGAAAGTAATATTTTTACCGCCAATACGTACGCCATCCAATTCAATGACAGTATCCTCCTGCCTTACCTCCCGACTGATGAGTTTGTATGATTTGGTAACTGGTATACACTGAACCACACCTGGCAAATATTTGAAATGATCTGGTGGAATTGGTCCTTTATTTCCAGTGATTCCAATGGCACAACGCAGCTTGCCGGGAATTACGTGAGGCGTTAAATCGAGCTCCGCTATTTTCTCCGTAACTTGTTGAATTTGATCTTCAGTTGAGTTGATGTGCATGATGATTAGCATAATGATACCCTTCCTTATTTTGAAACTTCAAGATTCATAATTCGATATTCAATATTCGTTATTTAACTACATCGGAATTTCAAAATGGCAAAATAATTTACTGGCAAAATGATTTTTTTAATTATTATTTTGCCCATTTTATTATAGAAAATGAGATATTATTTTACAGATCATTAAGTCGTCTGAAGAAATCAATCAATCCCTTTTCACCCTGGCTTTCCCAAACTTTCAATAAAGCGGTTCCGATGATAGCTATCTCCGCTTTTCCAGCGAGGTACTCAATATCATGCTTATTTGAGATTCCAAATCCAACTGCCAGGGGAAGCTTAATTTCATTGCGGCAGCGCTGCAAATAGTTCTCAAAAGTCCTGTTAAATTTGGTCTGATCGCCCGTGACGCCAGACCGAGCCACCACATAAATAAATCCGCTGCCGACATTTCCAATTACTTTTAACCTGCTATTTGGAGTTGTTGGAGCGACAAGCCCAATCGGCGCTAAGCCCAATTCTTTGGCATTTTCATACAGATAAGTTCCCTGTTCCGTGGGCAAATCAGGAATAATGAATCCGCTGCCCCCAACGTTTTTCAATCGATCAAGAAAAACATTTTCACCCATTTTAAACAGCGTATTGTAATATCCCATCATCAAAATTGGGAAATCGAATTGATCAGTCGCTCGTTTCATCAAATTAAAATATTGTTCAATCGTGGTTCCGCGTTTCAAGGATTCCTGATTGGCACGCACAAATACCGGTCCATCCGCGATCGGCTCTGAAAAT
>CBFDBN010000369.1:0-4437 GCA_965603055.1 uncultured bacterium
TACGGCGATGAATTTGCAGGCAATGGTTTTATCATGATCGAAAACGAAAAAGAACGGGACTACATCACGGCTGGGGACGATTTGCTCTGGCTGAACAAAGATTTTCCAGTTGGCATTCGATTCGATGCCTATGCTTTGTTCGATGACAAAACCGAGGTCGACAAAGATTTGCAAATCCCCTGGGGTGTGAAGATTCTGTCAGGCGGAACATTGTACAAAAACATCGGCTACTATTTCTACTTCTATTTTTCTGAACGAGGAGAGGTAGCAGGCATCGAGGATGCGTATGTTCATTTTGATAATGTCTTCGGAACACCGCTGGATATTATGGTGGGACAGTTTCAGACGTCTGATCCGTTGATGAAAAGGGAACTTCGATTGACGTTTGAGGATTATGTTTTTTACAAAACAAGATTTGGAGGAGCGACTGTTAATCTCGCTTACGATCGAGGGATAATGCTTGCCTATGGTATTGAAAAAACTGGAACAGATCTGGTTGCGATGGTCGTGAATGGAAATGGCAAAGATGAAGCAGGAGAGGACAAAAAATTTGATGATGATAAATATAAAAATTTTGGATTACGAATAAACCAGGGGATCGGTGATTTATTGAGCATAGGGGCATTTTTTTATCAAGGAAAGGAGAAGCTTACTGACTTTTCAGGAACATTTATGAAAAGAATCAGGTATGGCGGTCCCGATTTTAATCTTTCAATGGGCACTATCGAAATAACAGGTCAGTATTTGATCAGACATGATAAAGACGATCAATTGATGGGTCCATATAGTAGAGGCACAAATATACATCAAGGCATTATCGGAGAAATCATTTTTGCTCCTCAATTGGATCGATCCCGATTTTATTTGACGGGGCTTTACAATTGGATCGATTCGGAATTGGATGGTTATAAATATGAGACTGCTACAATCAGTGGAACGTATCTAGTTGCACGAAACTTACGTTTGATTGCCGAATATACACGAGATTTGCAGAATGATCTCAATCGGTTCACGTTGGGAATGGTGAGTGGTTTTTAAATTCCAAATAAATTTCAATTCCCAATTTTTGAATTTCCAATCAACTTGGGCATTGATATTTGAAAATTATTTGTGATTTGGTTTTTGAGATTTGTGAATTTTATCTTTTGTAGTTTTCCTAATAAGTTATATCGATGTTAAAAAATGAAAATTTGAGAGGAAGAAAAGGAGAATTAAAAATGTCATCAAATAGAAGAGAGTTTTTAAAACAGGCAGGAATCGGGGGAGGTGTTTTATTGTTCGGAAATGGGATTGCATCTGCATTTGAAAGTCAAGCTGTCGAAAATTTGGCGGATGAAAAAGGTGCGGAAATGGTTCATCAATTGCCGCCCTTGCCCTACGCCTATAATGCCCTTGAGCCAGTCATCGATGAGCAAACCATGATCCTTCATCACGATAAACATCATGCTGGTTATGTGAAGGGCTTGAACAAAGCAGAGTCGAAATTAAAAGAAGCTCGCCACTCTAATGATTTTGGATTGATCAAGCATTGGGAACGGGAGCTGGCGTTTCACGGCTCAGGACATATTTTACATACTATTTTTTGGGAAAATTTATCACCCGATGGTGGGGGAAAACCCGATGGGAAATTAGCTAAAGCTATTGATGCTGAATTTGGTAGTTTCGATGCCTTCAAAGCCCAGATGATCGCGGCTACCAAATCTGTTGAAGGTAGCGGCTGGGGAGTGTTTGCTTATCATGTTCCCTTCAAAAAATTGGTCATTTTGCAGGCTGAAAAACACCAGAATTTAACCCAGTGGGGAGCGATTCCATTGCTGGTAATCGATGTATGGGAACATGCCTATTATCTCAAATATCAAAATCGAAGGGCAGAGTTTGTGACGAATGTTTTTAATATTATTAATTGGAAAGATGTGGCGGGGAAGTTTGAAGAGGCACTGGATTAATTTTATTAATATAAAATTTTTATTGATAAATTCATATAAAATTCAGATATTGTAATTGATTTGTATTTTACAGGAGGAAGGATCATGAAAAAAAATATGGGAAAAGTTGACAGAATTATTAGATTCATAATCGGTCTTATTATTATTATCTGGGGGATTGCAGCCGGCAGTTGGTGGGGCTTAATCGGACTCTTACCGTTGCTTACGGCTCTTGTTAATTGGTGTCCTCTTTATACGTTGTTAGGACTTTCAACAAAAAAAGCCAAAACGGAATAAGCGTAAAAATTTGTGGGGTTAAACAATGCCCGATTCAATTATTGAACTTCTTCAGAAAAGAAAAGCCACTCGAGCTATTTCCATGGAGAAATTAAGTGAGGCGATTATCGACAAGCTAATGACTGCCGCCCAGCTATCGGCTTCCTGCTTTAATAATCAACCGTGGCAATTTTTATTTTTAACTGAACCTTCCGCTTTAGAAAAAGGGCGAAAGGCATTATCCGAGGGCAATAGCTGGGGGAAAACAGCACCACTTCTCATCGCTGGGTTTTCTAAACCAGACCTGGACTGTCAAATGAGAGATGGTCGAAAGTATTATCTGTTTGATCTGGGTATGGCATCGCAATTGCTCCTGCTGCAAGCTACTGAATTGAATCTGATTGCTCGACCGATGGCTGGATTTTCACCCAGCGTAATCAGGGAAGAATTTGATATTCCTGATGAGTACGAAATTTATGTGATGATTGCAGTTGGGTACGAAGGCGATCTGAATCAATTAAGTGAAAAATTACAGGAAAAGTCGAAAGCTCCTCGTACTCGAAATCCGTTGTCAGAAAATTTTTTCTTGAACAAATTTAAGGAAATTTAGCATGAAGAGAATAATCATTCCTGGAGTTTTATTGCTTGTTATCGTTATGAGTTTTGGTTTTTCAAATGATTTTCGACAGGATAAGGCGATTAAGCAGGATAAAAAAATGGTCGCTGAAGATAAAGATTTTCAAAAAGAGGTGACAGCCGTTTTTAAAATGCATTGTGCCGTATCAGGTTGTCACAAAGGAACATATCCCAAGAAAAAACTCAGCTTGGAACCAGAAAAATTTTTAGAAACAACAATCAATGTCAATAGTTTGCAGATCGATTCGCTAAAATTAGTCGATATCAAACAGCCAGAAAAAAGCTATTTGTTGAAGAAAGTGAAAGGATCGGACGGCATCGTCGAGTCGAGAATGCCAATCGATGCACCACCGCTTATCGATGAGCAGATTGAAGTTATTGAAAAGTGGATACAGAGTCTCAAGGTTGCTGCAACTGATAAAAAGGCATTGGAAAAGCCTGAAGCTGGGAAAAAAGCGATAAAAAAATAATTATTGTCCACACAGATTGAACAAACACACGGATAATTTTTTCTTTTTTTATCTGAGTATTTCTTCAATCCGTGTGGGATGCAAATTTTACACCGTTAATTCCCATCCTGGTATCAAAAGAAGGCTTGAAATATGTCATCTAAAAAAGGTATTGAAAAACAACTTTTTGCACTCTTCTTGATAGCACTTGGCGGCTGGCTGATGCACCTCAGGATACATCCGTTTGAAGGCAATCCACCGAATTTCGTTCCATTTACTTTTGGATTGTTCAGCGTTTTTTTTGTACCAATTTTACTTGGTTCTAAGCAAACTTTTTTAATCGGGTATTTACTCAATGGTTTTAGCGTCATTATTGGTGTTGCAGCAATGGTGACATTAAGTTTGTCTGGCTTACCCGAGCCAATCACTTTCTCAGGATTAATGCTGAAAACAAGCCTGTCGTACAACCTGATCCTGTTGTCGAAGTTGTTCATTGGACAAATGATTCTTCACCATTACTATCCGACAGGGCTAGGCAGAATGTTTACGGCGTGGTGGTGGACGAGGCATTTTGTTTATGTCGGGATGGTGTTTGCCATAGGGCATTTGTTATGGCGGTGATCAGATTCTCGGGTAATTGAGGTAAATGGGTAATTTGGCAAACAGGAAAAGGAAAATTAATCGGGAGAATATTTTTGGAGATCAAAAGATGGTAAAGCATTTCATTCGAGGAAAATTGGGGTGGTGGATTTTGCATGTTATAGTGATTTTAATTGTGCTCTGGTTAGGGCATTTTGTGCAGTTTTAATGAAATAATATTTTCTCAGTAATTTCCAACTGATAGAAACAATCTTCCATCGGCAGATTACTATGATAAATTGATTCGCCAGAGGAGAACCCTACGGATGAGAATTTAAAAAATTAAATATCATTTGTGTCGTTTCAATCCGTTGGGTAAATAAATTTTATGAAATAGATTAACAATTTAAAATCAATCAAAGGAGTTGCAGGAATGAAGGTCAAAGACGTCTTAGCTGAAAAAGGAACTCACGTCGTTACAATCAATCAGGAAGCTACTGTATATGAAGCCTTGCAGACATTTGCTGCTAATCGGGTTGGATCGCTTTTGGTTTTGGATGATAAGGACGGAA
>CBFDBN010000370.1:0-4430 GCA_965603055.1 uncultured bacterium
TATGGCTTCTGGGGCGAATGGCATGTCTGGCTTAACGATTCGCTGGCGGCAACCCAGGCAACCAAGCAAGCAATCCTTGAGGATTACTTTACCGCCTTTCCCACCAAAGCCAAAGTTATTGCCTTTGATGACGATTTTGCCACTAAATATGTGACGAATCATGGGTGTGGCATTCGAAATGACTGTCTCGGTACTAAAGAATCAAATGATTGGTATTTGGAAAGCCTGAATCGAATCGATCCGACGCTGAATGATCGGGTCTGGAAAACCGCCATCATTACGGGTGAATTTTGTGGCTCTAATCGAGGAGCTATCGAAGGGACGACTGAACGGTTTGATCTTAATTACGAATTCATCAAGAAAACCCACTGGTCATTTATCGGCTCGGCTGGTGGAGCAATTGAGCAGCAGTCCGAACAACACCGCAAAAATCTGGATAAACTCCACAAAACGCTGGGGTATCGATTTGTGTTGAGAGAAGTTAATTTTCAAGATAGCATCACCAAAGGGGATACTCTTAGTTTAAAGATCAAGGTTGAAAATAAAGGTGTAGCTCCTTTCTATTTTCAGTGGCAACTGGTGCTTTATTTTTTTGATGATCAGCAAAATATCGTTTTGAAACAGCCGTTAGATGTCGATATTCGCTCCTGGTTGCCAGGCACCTCGACCGTTTCAACTAAGATTGTCATTCCTGATCAATTAAATCCAGGCAAATATGACATGAAACTTGCCATCCATGATCCTGATTCAAATCAGCCAGCAATCATGTTTGCCAACAAAGGTGAGGATGATCAGAAACGGTATTTGGTGGGGCGATTAACGGTTAAGTCATGACCAAAAGTTAGCGTCACCTCTAAGGCTAATCTTTACCCACATCTTTCACATGAACACGGATGACACTGATAACGCATATTTTCACGGATTATTTTATATAAATTTCAACAATTTTTTAAAATAGTTGAATAATATTACTAAAATTAATCACATTATCTTCATATTTTTATAAATCTATAAATTATATCTGTGTTTATCAGTGTTATCTGCGTCATCCATGTGCTATTTTATTTATTTAACTCATCCCTTTAGCCTTGTCGTTCACGGCAAGTTCTTAATATATTAGTTAACGATGGACGTCAAACAATCAATCCATTTTTCATAACATTCCTGGTAACCAGCAATCAAAGCAGTGTCCGGCTCAATCGTTCTTATCGTTTTTAAGCCAACAAATGCCTCGTGTTGATTTCTATAAATTCCAGCGCCAATACCAGCCCCCCTGGCAGCACCCTGGGAGCCGTCAGTATTGTACAGTTCAACTCGAGCCTGAGTTAATGTCGAAAACACACTCCCGAAAAGCGGACTCAAAAACATATTGGCATGTCCCGCCCGTACCGTTTCGGCTTCAATTCCCATTTCATTCATCACTTTTAATCCATAATTTAAAGCAAATACGATTCCTTCCTGGGCAGCACGGAGAACATGAGACCGGTTGTGGATATTCAAATTCAAGCCATGAATTGATGCCCCGATATCCTTATTTTCGAGCACACGCTCCGCACCATTGCCGAAAGGAAGGATGATCAAGCCATCAGCACCGGCTGGTGATTGGGCGGCTAATTGGTTCATTTTTGAATAGATATCCCCGCTATCATCATTGCTCATCATATTCTTCTTCAGCCAGTTGTATAAAATTCCAGTACCGTTGATACACAACAGAACGCCATAACGAGGGGAAGCTGGCGTATTGTTCACATGAACGAACGTATTTACTCGTGATTTGGTGTCAAAATTTGGCATATCACCAACGCCATAGATGACACCTGAAGTGCCTGCTGTCGCTGCGACTTCACCGGGATTTAAAACATTGAGAGATAGGGCATTATTCGGCTGATCGCCAGCCCGGTAAGATACCAATATTCCCGGCTTCAATCCTAATTCATCAGCAGCTTTTCTGGTCAGTTGCCCTTGAATGGAAAATGTCTGAACAACAGTGGGGATTAAATCCGTAGAAATGTCATAGTGATTTAGCACCATATCGGCTAATCCAGCTCGTTGAAAATCCCAGGTAATTCCTTCGGAGAGCCCCGAGGGTGTTGTTCTGATCTCATCGGTCATTTTCATCGCGATGAAATCACCGGGAAGCATGGCTTTATCAATTCGATCATAGATTTCCGGCTCGTTTTGCTTGACCCATTTTAATTTTGAGGCGGTGAAATTTCCCGGGGAATTTAGCAAGTGCTTCAGGCAGACAGCCGCACCGATGTCATGAAAAGCTTGGTCACCGATTGCTACGGCTCGACTATCGCACCAGATTATCGATG
Organism: uncultured bacterium; assembly: GCA_965603055.1. Taxonomy (GTDB): domain Bacteria; phylum Zhuqueibacterota; class Zhuqueibacteria; order Thermofontimicrobiales; family Thermofontimicrobiaceae; genus CBFDBN01. Next base: position 2,319 of record CBFDBN010000370.1, read on the forward strand.
GTCTCAAAACCTCTTTATTTTTATCTACGATAACGAGCCCGTGCATTTGATAAGATATTCCAATTGCCTTAATGTCTGAAATGTCGATTTTGGCTATAGTTTTTATTTCACGAGTGGCAGCAATCACATTTTCCCACCAGATGTTCGGGTGTTGTTCCGCCCAGCCAGGTCGAATCGCCAGAATCTCCATCTCAGTTTTGGGTGATGTTGCCGATGCAACGATCTCGCCAGATTCCGCATTTAACAGCGTGGCTTTGATCGATGAACTCCCGATATCATATCCAACTAAGTACATAATTTTTAATCCTTTATGGTTTAAGAATTTAAAATAATAATTTCGTTTTTTTCTCTTTCCATCGAAAAGCAAAAAAGTTACTAGAATTGACTGCTACCGAAAGTCCGAATTTTCGGTTGCCATCAATGATTTCACTGACAAGAGCTGCTTATGGCGCTTTTTTCATCGTTGCAGCATATTGATTGATGGCTTGCACGTACGTCTCTTTCGGCCTCAATCCCAGCAATGATTGGACGATCTTTTTATTTTTCATCATCACTACCAGGGGAATACTGGTAACATTAAAAGCCCGGGCTATTTCAGGATTGTTGTCGACATTTATTTTGTAAACCGACACATTGTCCTGGTTCTCTTTGGCGATTTCTTCAAGTATGGGAGATAGCACCCGGCAGGGCGCACACCAGTCCGCATAAAGATCGAACATCAGCACCCGATCTCCCGCCGATTCGACTACGGTTTTAAATGCTTCAGTCCCATCAATTGCTTTGACCACGCTTTCCGATTTTTCCTGATGCGATGTTTCGTTTGAATCTGAGCAGTTGATGACTGACAGAATTATATAGAGACTAATTAATACAACAATCAGCTTCGAGCCAAAAAGAAGATATTTCCGAATCATGCTCATGTCTCCAGTTTAAAATGAAATTATCATTACTTTATTAAACTCTAAATTTACTATTTTTTTTATTAAAGTCAAGTTATTTGGTTGGAAATAGGAAACAATTCACATACGTTTATAAACCAGGTTTTTACAAGAAACCTGGCTTATTTTCAACATTTATAAAAAAACCTCCCAAAGGTTCATAATCCTCAAGGCGGATCTATGACCTTCGGGAGGTTTTATGCGGCAAAAAATATTACATGAATTAGAAATAATACAGATACTTCACCTTAAATACTCCAACTCGATCCTGGACACGTAATCGATTCGACAGTAGATTATCAAAAGAATCATGGCGCTTTTCTCGCTCACGAATTTCATTCATAGCAAAATAAATCCAGCTTTTTGGTGAGAAATTGTAAGAGAACAAGAAGCCAAATATTGTCCGCTTTGATCGATCCGATGATCGAACAAACAAATCGTCAAAATAAACTCGAATGTTTAAATTATTAATGGGCGTCACAGAAAAATAAGGACGGGCATTGTATGTGATGTCTTCAACATTGCCATCAGGATTACCCTCAATGAAAATATCTGCCGAAGTTCCAATTTCCAGTGTGTTTAGAAGCTGGTATTCCACATAAGAACCTACCCAGGAGTAATAAGCCAGGTAATCCCGGGAAAAATTATAGGTTCGGGAATAACCGCCGAACACATTCGCTTGTAGCTTTGGATTGGTGTTAAACCATGAACTGAAATTAACATTATAAGTCGTATATCGGATAGTGTCATCTTTCGAATCTGCAGCATCGAAATTGATTTCGAATCCCCAATTGTTACGGAATTGCATGTTGTAACCCACAAGTCCACCATAATCGGTGAACGCATCAACTTTTTCATAATTGAGCAATCCGCCAGCATAAACTAAAATTTGACTGATATAGCCTTTGTTAAAATACCACCGGGGTCCTCCCAATCCGACATACTCTCCCGTTCCTTTCCATGGCACAAATCCCACTTGATCAATGTCGAAATTTTCGCCGATGTATCTACCCCGCATTAAAACCAAATATTTTTCCTCGAAAAGGGTGAAACCAGCCGAGCCGGCAAAGTCACCCTGGGAATTTTTATACGATCGAGCCAGTTGATAAGACAGTTGCCAATCGGATGTTCGGAATGCGCCATCAATATCCAGCACGCCGTTGTCTTCATTATT
>CBFDBN010000371.1:0-4421 GCA_965603055.1 uncultured bacterium
TGGATCGAAAGTCTGACCCAACCAGGCTTGGCGGAAAGATCGCCGGCATCAATCTGATCGGTTATCTTTTTCGATGCCTGCTGATCGATGTGGAGCAGAAAATGCCCATACGTTCCAGCACAGGAACAGCCGCCGCGCACCTGGATTCCAAAACGGTCGTTCAACAGCTTGACAATTAAATTGTAATGAACATTGTTCACATAGAAGGAGATCACGCCCAAACGCTGCTCGATGTGCCCGGCCAGAATGTGCAAATTGGGAATGGATTTCATCTCTTTAAAGATAATTTTAACCAGGTGTTCTTCCCGCTCTCCAATTTTCTCAACACCCATTTCATCTTTGAGCTGCAAACAGAGCGCGGTTTTGATCGCTTGCAAAAATCCCGTGGTACCGCCGTCCTCGCGGGCTTCGATATTATCGACAAATTTATAGTCGCCCCAGGGATTGGTCCAGTCAACTGTGCCGCCGCCGGGTTGGTCCGGGTGCTGGATTTGATATAATTTCGAATCGAAAATCAGTACGCCGGAGGTGCCTGGTCCGCCTAAAAATTTATGCGGCGAAAAGTAGATGGCATCCAGTTTCTCCAGCGGATCAGCCGGGTGCATGTCAATTGCAACATAAGGCGCAGAGGCTGCAAAATCCACGAAACAGACGCCGCCATGTTGGTGCATGATTTTTGCCAGTTGATGGTACGGCGCCTGAATGCCGGACACGTTAGAACAGGCACTAAAAGCACCGATCTTAGTCCCTCGATTTTTATATTTCTCCAGTTGAACCACTAAGTCATTTAAGTCAACCAATCCCCGGGAATCGGGCTGTAACACAACCACATCTGCAATAGTCTCCAGCCAGGTGGTCTGGTTTGAGTGATGTTCCAGATGGGTTACAAATACGACAGGCTTGGATTCATCTTCCAATTTAATATAAGAACGTAATTGCTCGGGAACCCTCAGGCCGAGAATTCGCTGTAATTTTAACACAGCAGAAGTCATGCCAAAACCCGCCGTGATCAGAACATCATCTTGATTAGCATTGACATGCTTTTTGATGAGTTGTTGGGCATAATGATAGCCCTGTGTCATCGAAGTGCCAGTGATGCTGGTTTCAGTATGTGTATTTCCCACGTAAGGACCAAAAACATGACTCATTTTTTGCTCAATTGGCGCATACAGTCTGCCGCTGGCAATCCAATCAGCATAGATGATTTTTTGTCTGCCATAAGGGCTTTCAAAAATTTGATCCTGCCCGATGATGTTTTTTCTAAATCTCTCGAAATATTTTTCCAAATTGTCCATTCAGCTCCTCAATATTTAACTATCGATTCTCTTATTCAGTTATTACATTTTGGGTGAAATCTTATTAGAACGCATGACACTGATGACGCGGATTTATGCAAAAATAATAATCCGTGAAAATCCGTGTAATGCGTTCTATAAAATCTTTGCTCATTGGGCAAGAAGTTAACTGTTTAGGTAATTACCCTATTACCGTATCACCCAATTACCCAATCAAAGTTACTCTTTCACTCCTCCCAGCATAATCCCCTGAATATAATACTTCTGCAAAAACATAAAAACAATCAGCACAGGCAGGATGGTGATGACAGACCCTGCCATCATCAACTCCGGATCGGGAGTATGTTCACCCAATTTCGGAAATGAAGCAAATGAGAATTCAGCCCAATAGCTGCCAATAGTGAGACTATGATCGTGAGGGGACCACCCACGATTACGAAATAAAAAGTATTTGCCAGCGCTTTCCAGAACAGGGGATCACTTAGCATCTGCAAGTAATTTCCAAGAAAAATAAACCGTGCACGCTTCAAATTGCCCAGGGAATAAATATCGAAATCGGTGAAACTCATCAAAAATGCAGCAATCACGGGTAAGAAAAAGAAAATCAATAGTGTCCCCAATGCGGGAGCTAAAAAGAAGTAAGGGGTATAGCTGTTTTTATGCATGGTTTAGAACTTTAATCCTCCGGGATAATTACCTTTAAAAGGTTTCAAACCTTTGAAAGGATTTATCTTCCAATGAAACAACGAATTGGAGTGCATCGCCTTTATGCGATGTATCGGGACAATCCATAAAGGGATTGCACTCCCTATTCCTCTCCAGCAATCATATTCTTTGAAAGCAGCCACTGTCGTTTTTCAAGGATACGATCGACATCTTTATTCAGATTTTCAACTGCTTTTTCCAGTGTGATCCGACCAAAAATAACCTGTTCCAGATGTTCTTGAATTTTGACCGCAACCTGTTCCCACTCGGCGATTTTCGGCGTCGGAACGACATTTTCCAACTGGGTATAAAAAGCAGCCATTTCCTGATCCCGATGAATTTCCCCCGCGTTCCAGGCAGCTTTAACGGCAGGGAGATCACGAGTTAATTGAAAAAATTCGATCTGAATTTCGGGTTGGGACAGAAACTCGATAAATTTCCAGGCAGCAATCGGATGCTTTGTGTTATTAAAAATCACCAGGCTGGAGCCGCCTGCAATTGAGTTAAAATTTTTATTGGCAGGAACCTGTGCCGTGCTCCATTCACCACGTAATTCTGGGGCACGCTTTCTCAGCTCATTCACATTCCAGGGACCCGTAATCATCATCGCAAACAAGCCATCGGAAAAACCTTGATAGAGGTTCGAAACTTCTGTCATGCTTCTAACAGCCAGGCTGTCCTTGAAAAATGTCATGTAAAACCGCAGCGCCTCCATTGTTGCGGGATCATCAAAAGCGCCGTAACAATCAGCATCTTTTAAGAGGCGACCTTCATTAGCCAAAATCAGAATCACGGGCACTGCCCAATCATTATAAATCAGCGAAAAAAATACAGCGTACTTCCGCTTTTGAGACGAGGATAGACTTTTAATTTTATTCGAGCAATCCAGCCATTCCTCCCAGGTTTTGGGGGGCAACTCGTAACCTGCCCTGGCGAGTATATCTTTCCGATAAAATAACAGCCGAGTGTCCACATACCAGGGGATGCCATAGACAGTCTTGCCGATGACATTGGTATTCCAGATTCCTTCAAAATAGTTCTTCTTTTCAATCGATGAGGAATGGGCAATCAATGAATCAAGCTCAAGTACCGCACCAATCGCCTGGAATTCTGGTATCCAGGTATTTCCCAGTTGACAGACATCTGGAGTGGATTGTCCCGCAAAAGCCGTCAGCAGTTTTTCATGCGCCGCTGTCCAGGGGATGGATTGCACTTTCACTTTTATATAAGGATGAAGCATTTCAAATTTCTGGATCAACGGCTGAATATTTTCACCCTCAGCTCCCATTGCCCAGAAGGTGATTTCGGTTTTGTTTGTTTGACTTTTTTTACAATTTGAACTTAAAATGAGCAAAATGATGCAACAAAAAATATAGATTTCTTTTGAAACGAATATGGTCCGATGATTCATCTGGAAAACACCCTTGTTTAAATGTAGTCGGAAGGAAAATGTATACGGTTACATTTAAATATATCATTTTAATTGATGCATGTCAATGATTTTTTTTCTTCCTGCTCCTGAACATGGGACTGATTTTTTTAGATAATCTTAAAAAATTTTAGTGGCATCTTAATTTAAAATTTCTATATTAGTATTTGAAATCCTTGCGAAGGTTCAGAACCTTCGCAAGAATGGTTTTGAAGGAGGAATCGAAACATGAAAAAATTCAAAGTCGGAATCGATAGTTACAGCATCAGATCATTGCAGCTTTCACCATTTGAAGCGTTGGATTGGGCGAAAAAAAACAATACCGATGGTGTTCATTTTACCGAATTAAATTTGAAAGAGGGGCAGGTTGTCGATAAGCCGTTTCTGAAAGATCTAGCTCAATATGCGAACGAGCAGAATCTTTACCTCGAATGGGGTGGTTTCCAGCATATTCCGTTCAATACAACAACCTGGGAACGAATCGATCTGGAAAAGATAAATCGAAAAGTTGCCAAAGAAGCAAATACGCTCGGGGTATCCGTTGTCCGTTCCTGTTCGGGTGGATTGATGCGCTGGCAGGATGATTCTCCCCAGACCGAAACATTGCTTCGGGAAATGGCAAAAAGTCTGAAAGCACAAAAACAGATGCTGAAGGATTACCATGTCATTTTGGGAATCGAGCTTCATTTTGAATTCACCACTTTTGAATTATTGAAATTATTTGAAATGTGTGAAGCCGAGCCAGGTGATTATTTGGGCGTCTGCCTGGACACTATGAACCTGCTGACCATGCTGGAAGATCCTGTCATGGGAACGGAAAGGATTCTGCCCTGGGTAATTGCCACACATTGTAAAGATGGGGCGATTTTTTTGAACGAACAGGGTTTCGTTTCCATGACTTGTGAGGCGGGCACAGGAATTGTGGATTGGGAAAGAGTATTGAAAAGATTGGCGACATTGGATCGAGAGGTAAATTTATCCATCGAAGATCA
>CBFDBN010000372.1:0-4421 GCA_965603055.1 uncultured bacterium
CATATAATTTTTAAAATTATACTTTTTAACTAACTCCATCGCCATCTTCTCCCACTCCCACAACCGCTGCGGCTGATAGCGAATCGTGCTGATATCCTTCAAAATTATTTCGACGCAACAGCCACTTGTCTTTTGAAGCACTGCTTCCAAATCCTTTCGCACTAATTCAGGATTCCACTCAACCATTGCTAAAAAGGCAGGATTGGGTTTGAATGAAAAAGCATAATCATCACCAACATTAGTTGCGGCTTGTTCCACATCGATCCAGGGACTCATGGAAATTTTTCTTAAATTGGGGATCGATTTGAGAATGTGGATTTTATTGTGCAATGGTTCGCAACAGCCATAATAGTTCAATCCAAATCGCTCCAGCCAGCGTCGTTCGTATTTCAGTGCAAATTCTTCATGCATTTTGGGCGAGACATCAGAGAAAATCTGGGCAGTGGCAAAGCCCCACTGATCGATGGTTCGGACTTGATAGGGATCAAAACCTAGTTTAGGCAGTTCCCGACTATAACCCAGCCCACCAGAGCCAACCCGAAAGTTGCCATCAGAAAACGAGAGCAGATTCATCGAGACGTATTGATCCAATCGAGCCAGATAGGCACTCACCAATCGATCCATTGCCAGATGAACCAATTCAGGGCGGGAGATTAAATCCGTCAGAGCTTCTTCAACGCCATACCACATCACCAATTGATCCCAGGGCGCAAACCAGAAGCGGATGATGCCCCGTTTTTCGACCGGCAAAATATCACCAAATAAATTATTCAAGAGTTGATAATTTTGTTCAGTTGTTTCCTCATCAAAGGTGACAATTGGATTCTTAATTCTCTCAACATCTCTTTCAGTTTGAATCTGCGGATGAAAATCTTGTGAGATGATATTGTTATGCTCATCGAATTTTACAATATCCGTTTCCTCCCGAATTCCAAATCCCGAATCCCGAATCACCAATGGCGAATAGAATTTTGGCTCAACAATCATGTCCCCAGGCAAATGCCGCCACTGGTAAATCATTCGCCGCATTTCCGTTTCAACATGTCGACAAAATTCATTTTCTGTCCGAAGCGACAACTCATCATTCACATTCATTTCATGCCAGGGAATCTCATTTATCCAGACCATCGGTCGAACTTGTCCAAGATCGTTGAGTCGCCGCCACATTTCCATTTTTTCTTTGTGAATGGGAAGTGCAGCGATTTCAGCAAGTTTTTCAGCCAGTTGGCGCAGGATGGGTCGGTCGTTTTGTGGGATTTTCATATTATATTGGACCAGCACCATAATTCATTATGGTGTTAAATAGTTAGTAAAAAACAAATTAACTGCTTCAGTAGTTTTTTGATAGCAATATCGTATTAACAACTTTTAAGATTTGCAGCCGTGTTGAAGTAATGGATGATTGGATCACTGGAGTACTATCGATCTGATTTTCGCCATTTCTCCAACACTCCATCAATCCAATACTCTATTACTCCACTTCAATGAATCTTCAATCACAAAAAGTTAAAGATCATTCCTCTGGCAATATTCCCAGGCATTCATCCGCATACTTACACCACTTCGCACAGCCGAGGTCAAGACGAGGATTGCGAACTTCTTTTTTACATCCTGGGCAAATGAGAACTGGCTCGTCTTTCCAGAATTCAATTGATTTTTTACAATGGGGACACTGGACTTCAAAAATGTCGTCAAAAGTCCAGCGCTGCATATCCTGCCCGGGACATTTTAGTTTCAATGTTGATTCTCTTTTCATATATTGTTTGTAGGACAAATTGCCAATTTGTCCTACAATTAAAGTAATCCCAAACAAACTCGATTACCCAGCACCGCAACATCTTCTGTGGTGTAAACTCTTTTGATATTTTCACTGAACAATAAATCTGCTGTCGGGGGGAATTCCTCATCTCCTCTGCGATAAATGAGCGTGATATCCAGCTTGCCCATAACATGAATTCGAGCGCCAAGATCGCCGTATTTAATGGGCTTCCAATCAAAACGATTCAAGTTTTTGCTCAGTTGATCCAGGTTATTCTGGAATCTATCAACAAGCAGTTGCACCGTGCGTGATCGAAATGACTGCCAATAAAATTGTCCACCAGGCAAGTCTCGAAATGAAATGAACATGTTGGTCTCAGGAACTGGCAAATCACAATTGAGATAATGTAAAACCAAAATCCTGTCTATCGGTTTCGCTGGTTCATTTGTTTCAGCATTCATCAGTCGAAAATCACCTGATCGAAGCTCCCAATTCGTATCAAAGGCACGGAAATGTATTGCTCCTTTCTCATCTGGCGCTGGCAATCCCAAATTCTCACAACGCTTCATCAAATCAATATTCTGAAGTTTTGATACAGCCAGGCGAATGGCTTGTTCGTTTGCTAATTTTTTTGACATAAATAAAACTCCTGATCGTGAACAATCAGGCTAAGATGTGCAAGCATCCGTCAATCGACGCATGCTCATAAAATTAGGATACTTTAGTATCCTTTCACCTCTTAGCCTTGTCGTTCACGGCAAGGCGATTCGGAAACAATTCTGCATTCGTATGCGGCAAAAACAATGCTCCCGTATACTGGTCCATATAACTCGGATCGGTGCTGAGCTCCATATAAGTCATTCGCTTCGCCATCTCAAGTTGGCGCTGACGGAAATCCTGGGAAATCAAAACCAGGTAAGTGCCCATTAAAGAGGCATTGCCAATATATTTAAATTTTTCCAACGGCAGATCGGGGAGCATTCCAATAACAATCGCTTTTTCTAAATCGATAAAACGACCGAAACTGCCTGCGATATAAATATTTGCCAGATCATCAAAATTTAGCCCGACCTGTTTCAACATTAACGAACAGGCAGAATAGATCGCCGCTTTCGCCCGAATGATATTATCTATTTCGATTTCGCTGATGAAAATCGGTTCGCCCGTGCTGCTTTCTTCCGCAGGCACGATGATATATTTTGCCTGACGACCTTCAAATTGAATATTGGGCGATTTCCGCTCTCGACTTAATTTTCCTGCTGCATCGATCCAGCCCGTTAAAAATAGATTGGCTAACAACGAGATAATTCCTGACCCGCAAATTCCCCTGGGTTTCGCATTGCCAATTGTCCAGTAAGAAGCCTTGCCAGTTTTTTGATCAACTTCAACACCTTCGATGGCGCCAAATGCCGCCCGCATCCCGCACTTGATTTCACCACCTTCAAAAGCGGGGCCCGCCGAACAGGCGCAGGCTAATAAAAAGTCTCGATTGCCGACCACCAGTTCGCCGTTGGTGCCAATATCTAAAAATAAATTGACCTCCTCTGAATCGTTGACAATATCTGTGCATAAAAGTCCTGCCGTAATATCACCGCCAACGTAACTCCCCACGGCCGGTGAGATTTGAGCATAAGCTTCTGGATTAATTTCAATGCCAATTTCGCCTGCCTTTAAATTAGGCACTTGCAATAATGTCGGTGTGTATGGCTCAAGTCGAATGTACTCGGGTTTTAAGCCGAGCAGCAGGTGAATCATTGTCGTATTGCCAGAGATAGCTGCATTGCTAATTTCTTCAGGTTTGAACGATTGATTTTTAACAACCTGCTTGATCAAAATATTAATCGTTTTCAAAACGCGCTTGCAGAGTTCTTCCAGACGTTCAGGTTTTCGGGCGTAATTGATTCGGCTGATCACATCGAGTCCGCAGGTGAGTTGATTATTGTAATCCGTATGGGTCGAAATAATTTTAGAAGTAGCGAGATCGATTAATTGAACAGCTACGGTCGTTGTGCCGATATCAATTGCGATGCCGCAATGTTGATTTGTATGATCACCCGATACAATTTCAACCACATTGAAGCTATGCTTCTCCTCGATTGCTGTGATCGTCACATTCCCACTTTCTGCTCTCAAAATGTCGGCAATATTCCGAACAATTGACAGCGGATAGATGATTTCTTTCTCACCAATTTCTTTCTGGACTGCACGAGTCACACGATCAATATCAGAAAGCCCATCTTCCAATTGAGGTTCAGGAACACTGATTTTGAATTTCGTTGTTAAAGGATTCAGCTTAACATCTTCAGGCAGAAATTCTTGATGTACCAAAAAAGCATCATCGGATGTTTCAACAAATTTGCCGCCTTTGATTTCTTCTCTTTCAGGAATTTCAACCGTAAGGGGAGTATCTTTTATTTTCGTTCGACAGGCAAGCAGATATCCATCATCAATAGCGCTTTTTGGAAGTAGACCGAGACTATCCGAATCGACTTCACCTGCAATAATTCGGACGATACATTTGCAGCAGGTTCCTTTTCCGCCGCAGGGGGAGTCGATTTCAACTTCTGCTTTTCGAGCAGTATCAAGCAGTTCAGTTCCAGCGGAAACATTTATTGTTTTATTTGATGGTTTGAATGTAACTAAAGGCATAGTTTGAGTTCAA
>CBFDBN010000373.1:0-4387 GCA_965603055.1 uncultured bacterium
GTCGATGCAGTTGATGTTAAATCACCAGCGTGTTCGTCTGCAGCAATTTGACCTACCCATTTATCAGCTTTACTAATACTGGTATCCACTGCACACATCCCGAACTTCAAATTTTGTGCATCATAGCCTAACATATTTAACACAGCAGTTGCGGCACTGGCAGTTTGACCTGTATAACATACGTTCAAGATAGGTTTGTCCATTGGAACAGTACCGTCAGCAATTTTGCTCATCAGATCAGACAATGGAAAATTGACCGCACCAGTGATATGACCATCATTATAATCTGCCTCAGCTCGATAATCAATGATGTAAGGATCATTTGCAGTATTTCCGTCCAGTAAATTATCAGATACAGCGCTGATAGTCGTATTAATACCAGAAGCTGACTGAGCGGTTGTATAGCTGGTAAAATAAACATCACCAACGGCAGCAACTAAATTGAATTCATTAATTGGATCTGGTTCGTTTGGACTATCCTTATCACAACCCACCACAACTAACAATGCAACTGACAACAATAACATTGGAACTAAATACTTCTTGTACATGTAACACCTCCAAAAAAATGATTAGTAGTTAATTATTAATTCGCATAATTAGATGCAGTTTATTTCATAAAAGATTCAAAAAATCTATCATTTTTGATGCTTCGGCATTTGCTGATGCCGAAGCATCAAGTATTTATTATTAACTTATTTTAATTCATCATCCATAACAATATCTTTATTCGCCTCAACTTCATAATCTAATAAATCTTTTGTCAACAAATAGTACTCTTCACTTTTATGGCACTTTGCTGAACAGCTCCCTCCAGAACCAGTGGTATCGGTTTGTGCTGTCCAACGCTGGATATTATGCGGTGTGGCATATTTCCAGGTCGGCTCGCTGTTATAGTTTGGCAAATCAGCGATTCCCCAACTGGCGTAGGTATCTGGTGCTATGGGGATATGCCGCACGGTGACGTAATCATAGTTGCGATTTGCCGCTTCTAAATTAAATTTGTTCTTAGCGATTTTAAATTTGAAGTAAGAAGAACCAGTGATACCTGCACCGCCAGTATGACAACCATTACAATTTTTATATTCCTGTGAATGACAGACCTGGCAGGACAGTGTGGGAGCAAATTCAAAATCCCAGTGCATCTGATGCCACAGGTTTGCATCTTTAATATCAGCATGACAATTTTCACACCGAGGCATGTCGGTATTCAGGTATCGATAATCAAAAGCCGTGCCCGAGCCATGCATTTCCATTTCATCATGGCAAAATGTACATCTGCTGCCGCCCTGTTTATAACGATGGACATCAGCGACGTAGCCTTCATTCTGACCTAAATATTCTGCTCCGACTCGACTTCCGTGACAGGCTACACAGTTATCGTCCCGACTCGGTTTCACAAACTGATGCCCTTGATTTTTAATAAATCCACTATTCACTGAAACCGGGCGAATGACATGACACTGCCCACAGCTTGCGTGGCATTTGCCGCATTCCTTATCATACTGTCCCATGATGGCAGGATCATTTTTAATGCTGTACCCCAAGCGATTCTCGATTCGTTTGAAATAGCCTTCTTGATTTTTATGCAGCGAATGGGCATAATTTGTAACAATATCGCCGTGGCAGCCATTGCAATAGACGTGATCGTATTCGCTGGGGTGAGCGATGACATCTTTATGAGCTGCCCCTTTTTCGTAGGCGTTTTTATTACCGCCATGGCAGGCGACACATTCGATCTTTCCATGGGGAGTATTTAAAAATTCACCTTTTACAAAAACTCTTTCAAAAGCCTCTAACTGAGACACTTCGCCGCCTCAGCCTTCGCCAGCCGGTTCAGATGGTTCCGGCAAGGGATCGGCAACTTCTGTTAATAGAGTTTTGTCTAAATGACAATTGGTACAACTGGATTCTTCAGCAGAGAACATATTTGGTGCAGGTTGATATTTATCAGTACATCCCCAGATCAAAGCCAAAATCATGACTGATAAGAATAACATACTGATAGAAAAAAAATTGGATTTCATTAGCACCTCTCCTGGATTAAATATATCCCTTGTAATTTATTTTACAGAAAATTAAATATTACAATTTTCTTGCCAAAGTTAAAATGTTAATAAAAACAATGAAATACAGGTTTCTGAAATTTAACGAACCGTTTCAATTTGCATGATATTACATTTTCCGTGAAACGTATTGTTTCATTTGAAACAATATCGTGAAGAACTGGAGTGCGATCCCTTCATGGATCGCATGATTTGCTTTCGCAGATTAAGGCATTGTACTCCATCAAGCTTTATAACCTTTGCAACGAAATTTAACTTTATCCAACTTATTCACGAACACTTTTCTTCTTCTGATGTGAAATAATCAATAATAGAATATATTTCACGATGGTATTGTCTGGATCAATACGTTGTGCCTCAAGAAAATAGTCAATCGATTTATCGATGTCACAGTAAAGCCACAACATTCCCAGCATCAAATGAAAGTCTAATGAATTTAAATTATTAGCCAGCTTTTGTTCTAAATCTGTTACCAATTCAGGGCAGGGACAGTCCTCTGCGACTGGATCGATTTTAGTAATACATTCGACATCATCTTCCAGGCAGGAGATAAAAATATCCAGCGCCTTTTTAATCTCACCGATTTGCGTGTAACAAATAATTAGTTTGCGCCGAAGGATTTTATCTTTGGGGCGTTTCCGCAGCACTTTTTCGTAAACGCTACACGCCTGGGCGTATCGTCTGGCTAAGAAATATTGATTGGCTAACATTTCGCACATAATGTTTGTTAAAATACAATTATCTTGCCAGAAATTAATTATTCAAAATAAGAGGAAGTAACTTAATTAAATTAAACAGGTTAACAAGATATAATTTTGAATATGAGGTGGGTTGATACGATAAGTGTTATGAAACAATTTGTTTCAATTGAAACAAATTAAAATTTAGTTTGGTGAGAATACCACTGAACTATGAATCAGTTCTCCAATCCCATCTTCTTCAACTTTCGCCACAACGTGCTTCTGCCAATGCCCAACTCCTTTGCTACACGAGTTTTATTCCAGTGATATTTTTCTAACAATTGCACCAGGTCCGAATCCTCATCCTGCTTAACGAACTGTGTTAATTGCGTATCATAACAGGAAACATCCTGTCGAATGGCTGGTGGTAATTTGCAACTCTTGATAGAGTTTTCATCCCGTGTTCGGGCGAAGGCATATTCAATGGCGTTTTCTAACTCTCTGATATTACCAGGCCAATCATAACGGAGAATCAGGTCTAACGCTTGATCTTCAATATCCTGAATGTCTTTTTTATAAATTAATGAAAATTTGCTGATAAAATGTTTTACCAGGTATGGAATATCTTCGATTCGCTGCTTTAGTGGTGGGATATCAATGGGAATCACATTTAGCCGATAATACAAGTCTTCTCGAAACGTGCCTTCCTGCAACGCCTTTTTTAAATCCTTATTAGTCGCTGCAATTACTCGTACATCTACTCTACGAGTGACAGACTCCCCGACTCGCTCAAATGTTCCTTCTTGTAATACGCGCAACAGTTTTAATTGCATTGGAAAAGGCATCTCTGCTACCTCATCAAGAAATAGCGTGCCTTTGTTCGCCACTTCAAACCTGCCTGGTCGATCTTTTATCGCGCCGGTAAAAGCTCCTTTTACGTGACCGAATAGCTCGCTGGCTAATAATTGATCTGAAAAAACTGAACAATTCACTTTAACGAACGGTTTCTCCTTTCGCAGACTGGTTTCCTGAATGGCATTGGCGATCATCTCTTTGCCCGTACCAGAATCACCTTGAATAAGGACGGTGGCATCCGAATCTGAGATATCCTCAATGAGCTGAAAAATTTCATGCATTGCTTTGCTATGCCCCACAATGCCGTAAAAATCACTCTGTTCGGTAAGCTTCCTCTTCATCAATTCGAGAGCGGAAAGGTCTCGAAAGGATATGACGCCCCCCACAGGTTCGCCTTCAACGTTTCGCAATACGGCTGCATTCAGCTTTATTGGCATCGACGTGCCATTTTCGTTTTTAATTTCAGATTCGACATCGTAAATATTCTCACCCGATTCTAATACCTGGGCGATGGGACAATTTTTATAACACAGCTCGGATTTAAATATATATTTACAAAACTTACCAATAGCGTCCTCTCGATTGAGTCCGGTAATCATTTCAGCCGCCCGATTGAAGTACTTAATTTTAAAATTCTTATCAACGGTAAAGAGTCCTTCACCGATAGAATCGAGAATATCATCAGTTAAAGATTTATCAATTGCCATATATAATTCCTGTGTTTCAATTTATGAAACAGTGAAACGATTTGTTTTAAATATAATACATTTTGTTCAAATAATCAAG
>CBFDBN010000374.1:0-4359 GCA_965603055.1 uncultured bacterium
ATTGCGGAATTAGATGTCTTTAGAGGAGATGAAAAACTGGGTACCGTTAAGCCCCGGAGAAATTTCTACCGTTCTTCAATGGGAAAAACTCAATACACCACCGAGGTTTCAGTGCGCTCAAACTTAAAAGAAGACCTCTATGTCATTTTAGCCAGCTTTCAGGAAGATGAATCTGCGACATTCGTCTTTATGGTTAATCCACTCCAGATCTGGATGTGGATCGGCGGTGTTATCATTAGCATTGGAGTGATTATCATCTTAATTCACGCAAGCAAAAACAGGTTAAAAAAACTCCCAATAGTAAAGATAAGAAAAAAATGAAGAAAAAGAATCCATAAATTGTATTAACTCAACAGAATCATAAATATGTTGTCAGGAAAAATGAAAATGAAACTTCTATATAAAATCATCTTATCAAGCTTGATAATTTTTAATTCTTCTTTAATGGGGCAGACCGGCAAAATATCTGGTTATGTCTACAATGGTTCTGCTGATAGCACGATCATTCCAAAGATCGAAGTCAATCTTCTGGTATATCGCGGACACAATGTTGTTGATGATTTGTCTTATGCAATCACGACCGATAGAAAAGGCAGATTTGAATTTACATCACTTAGCTTAGACAGCACCCTGATCTATTATCCCCGGTCGACTTTTAAGACGATTGTTTATTATGGCGACGCGGTTCGATTAACAAATGAATCCAGTGAAGCAAAAACTGATGTGGTTGTTTACGATACAACATCCAGCGCCGAGAAAATCGCCATTCAATTAGAACATCTCTTCATCGACGCCGAGCCAGGAAAGATGTTTTTCAGGGAAATTTTTATTGTTAATAACATAGGCGATAAAACTTTCGTCGGGAAGCATTTTGATCACCCAAACCGACACTATGTTCTGAAATTCCCGTTACCGGAAAATTTTGAAGATGTGGAAATCCTGACCCCGGAAGCGCAAAACTGGGTGAAACTCGACGGGCAGACCCTTTACAACACTGAATTGATGTCACCCGGCTCAAGACAATTTTCATTCCGATTTGCTGTTCCATATAAAAAGAAAGAAAGGCAGGTCTCTCGTCCAGTTCTGTATCCAATCGGTGCTGTCAATATTTTTGTCTCCAATCCTGAATTGACAATCGAAGGTACGGGAATTCAAGCAATGGGTGATTTTGGTATTCGAGGGACAAATTACCACCGATATTCGTTGCAGCATTTAATGCCAGGTATGGAGCTGGCTTTGACAGTGAAAAATTTGCCGGCGAAAACCTTTGCACTATCTGCTCAATGGCTGGTACTTATTGGAGTGGGTATTTTGTTAGTTGTCGGTTTTATTTACACGCTTATAAAATCGAAATCATGATTAAAATCGAAAGTATTTCAAAATCATTCGGCTCATTTTACGCATTGCGAGATATTAGCCTGGAGATCAACTCAGGAGAATTCTGGATTATTGTCGGTCCCAACGGCGCTGGTAAAACCACATTACTCAAAATCATTGCTACACTTTCACACCCGTCGCAGGGCAGCATTCTTATCAATGGCACGATTTCAGAAAAAGATAGGTTAAAAATCAGAAGACAGATCGGTTTTATTGGACACCAGAGCTTTTTGTACAATAATCTCACTGCTCAGGAAAATTTAAAATTTTATGCCCGAATGTACCAGTTAAAAGATACGAACCAACGAATTACTGAAATTTTAAAACAAGTAGGATTAGGAACACGAAAGGACGATCTGGTCAGAAATTTTTCCCGTGGAATGCAGCAGCGTTTATCCATTGCTCGGGCGCTGTTAACTGATCCAAAAATCGTTTTGTTGGATGAGCCATTCAGTGGATTGGATCAAAGCGCTATCGATAATTTTGTCGAGCTTTTCACCTCGCTGGTTTCTCCGGAAAGAATCATAATCATGACCACGCACAATCTTCAGCTCGGATTGCAACTATCAAGCCATTTCGCGGTTATCTCAAAAGGTAGAATCATGCAACAAGGCAATACCGATGCATTCGATATTCATCAATTCAAAGAACTTTACCGCGAATTGACTGAGGAGAGCAATTAACATGCCCACTCATGCCATTCTCACGCTTGCCTGGAAAGATATCGTTTCCGAATTTCGGAGTCGGGAAACGATTTCCTCAATGTTGATCTTCTGTCTTATCGTGGTTGTAATTTTCAATTTCATGTTTGAACCCGGGAGCACGCTGGTAAGGGAGATGGTTCCTGGTATTTTATGGGTTGCCATTACTTTTGCAGGAATTCTTGGTTTAAATCGGTCTTTTATTTATGAGGTTGACCAGGGATGCTTGCTGGGACTTCTCCTCTGCCCGGTTGATCACTACATGCTTTACCTGGGCAAGATGCTGGGTAATTTTTTCTTTATGATCATTATGGAAATTATCATTATTCCCCTTATGATTATCCTGTTTAATCTAAATATTTTGAACATCATTTTTCCCCTGGCTTTAATCATTTTCCTGGGCACGTTAGGATTTGCAGCAGTTGGGACGCTGTTATCCGCCATTTCAGTGAATACCCGTGCTCGTGAAATTCTACTGCCGATTCTTCTCTTTCCCATTGCCATTCCGGTGCTGCTTGCTGCCGTAAAAGCGACAGGCTCGTTAATAAACGAAGGAACGTTTGCCAGCGCCGAATCCTGGGTCAAGATTTTGACTGGCTTTGATATTATTTTTTTGGTGCTTTCGAGTCTGTTGTTTGAATTTGTGGTGGAGGATTAAAAGGTATTATCTAACCAGTGTCTGTCTGAAAAGGACTGTTTTCCGTAACGCAAGCATCCTGCTTGCCTTAAAAAATAAAAACTTAACCCACAAGCTGGAAGCTTATGTTACGGTTTCCGAACAGACACCAACCAGTCTCCAAACAAATTAAAGTAATTTCTACTCTCCCAACTGATTTAAAAATAAATTTGGAAATTTCTTCTTGACATTTATCCAAAATTTATGTAAAATAACGTTTGAGAGAGATCAGGATACTGGCTATTTAATTATTCTGGATGTAAATGAATCGTGGAAAAAGAGCCCAGGGTATATACTGCCTATCATCTTTATCTAAGCATTTTGCTTGAATATCTATTAAAGGATCATGGCTATGAAGTCGAGCCATTGGTAAAAGTCGGAACATTACCACTGGAAGTAGACATCATTATCATTAAACGTCAGAAAAAAAAGAGAAAGGATTTTGCTCAGCTCGATTTTTTCTTTCGTTTGTTGATGGATTTTAATTTAATCGAATTCAAAGGACCGACCGATACATTAAAATGGCAGGATTATTCGCATTTGATGGCAATGGCTGAGCTTTATCGGATGAAAATTGATCATCCCGCAATTAGTGATGTCCGATTGTTCACGATTGCTTCAACGATTCCGAAAGATTATCGTAATTTTTTGAAAAAGAACCGACTGAAGCTTAACAAGGAGATGAAAGGATTATATGCTGTTTCTGGAGCCATCAGTTATGATCATTATATTGTTGTGTTAAATGAATTACCACCAGATCAGAAGACTGAATTAATTCTCTTTTTTTCCAGCAAATACCATGATCAGATGGACAAAATAATTAGTGACCAGGAAAATTTGATTATTTTATTTTTAATCCAGGAATTATTTCAAAAGGAGCGTCAGAAGATGAAATTTAAAATTAAAGATGAGGATTTAATTACCAGGGATTTGGAGGAAGCGGTGAGGCGTCTTCCGCTTAGAATGAGATTAGCGGGTATGAAACCAGAGGAGCGGTTGGAAGGATTAAAACCAGAAGACCGGTTGAAAGGTTTAAAAACCGAAGAATTAAAAAGACTAAAGAAAATTCTGGATAATCTTAATCTTAATTAGAATAACAAAAGATGAAATTTAAAATTAAAGATGAGGATTTAGTTACCAGGGATTTGGAGGAAGCGGTCAGACATCTTCCGCTTAAAATGAGACTGGCGGGCTTGGGACCAAAAGAACGGCTGGAAGGTTTAAAAATTGAAGAACTTAAAAAACTAAAAGAAATACTGGATAACCTTAATCTTAATTAGTTCCGAAAAAGTTCATTTCGTGCTCAACGAGCAAAAAAAGCAGTTAACTAAACCGCCCTCGGATCAAAAATTTCTACGGAATTTCAATTTAAGTATCTGCGGGCATTTTTGATCATTGGGGTAAATATGAGAATCGAGTTGCTGGATAGCTCTTTTTTTCAAGCAAGAAAATGCTACTTCAATTTTTCGCTTTAAAATAATTTATATCGATTTCCTCACGACCTCAGATAAGAAGCTCCATTCACATCAATAATACACCCTGTCAAAAAGTCGATCCCTTCTGATGCTAAAAACAAAGCGGTGTTGGCAATCTCGCTGGGAAATG
>CBFDBN010000375.1:0-4343 GCA_965603055.1 uncultured bacterium
TGAACCGGCTGTTTATTTTCAAATTATTTAAACTCAGCCGGGGATCGACGTAGCTTCCATAAAACTGTTCCACTGAAAAAAACAAATTTACCGTCAGTGCATCTCGGTTGTTTTCACTGAGCGGATTTCCCTTCATAGTCGTTCCGTTGAACGATGCCAATCCAGTAATTGAAATGTCTTTTCGCTGCTGCTGAACCGAATCCAGCAAAAAAGGCAGCAGCAGGCTGATAAAATTCTGTAATTTGATGTCACTGTTCACAACTGCTAAATCGAATATCGGTTGGTTTATAAAATCAGTAATTTTTCCCTGGATATTAAACAGGGTTTCTTCTCCGATTTGACCGGTGAGTTCTTTTATTGATAAATCCCCCTTTTCTGCGTCGGTCGATAGTGCATAATAAAGAGCAGCTAATTTTGGAAGAAAGATTTTATTTCCTATATTAGCCTTGTCTATTCTTTCATATTGTAAATTAGTAATGGCAAGTTTTCCATCGCTCTGAACATCATTCAGCCCTGAGATATTTATTTTAACATCCAATTCCAGGTTGGATTTCACTTCAGTTCTTTCACGGGATATCCTTGTGTACAGGGTTATTTCCCAGGGCTTCTCATCAGAGAGCAATTTTAAATCGGCATGGGCGTTTTTTTTGAATTCATCGAATGGCTGCCGGGGCAAAAATAGATTATCAACTTGGATTGACAGTCCTCCCGATCGAATCGTATAGACAGTATCAGCCTGGTCGATGATTAAATTCGTTGTAAAATTATCCAGAGAGAATTTCTTTAATTTAATCGACGCCGGTAGGCTAAATTTAGCAGCGCCAGTGTCAGGCGGTGCAGGAACAACGGTTGTATCAACCGCGAGTAAATCCTCAAAATTCCAGTGTTGATCTTGATCCTGTTTTAAATTAATTTCAGGCCGGTCGATCAGGATATTATTGATTTCGATCTCTCTTTTTAAGAGCGATAAAAACCGGTATTTTAATTGTATTTTTTTAGATTGAAAAAAAAAGGTCGTATCAACGATATTTGAATCGGTAGGAGAATGCTGATAAATCACGACGTCATTCAGCGTAAAACCTTTAACAGGGTTAAACCAGGTTTCACCAATTTGAGCCTTACGATTGATAGCATTTTCAAGCTCTGAAACAGCCAGTTGCTTTATTTTTCGTGGAGGGAATTTGATTCGGATGATCAAAAAAGCGATCATAAAGACGACAAAAAAAACAATTGTGATCCAAAAGGCTATTTTTATTATTTTTTTAAACATATTTCGATGTCCAAAACTAAACAGTAAACTTCTTGCACAATGAGCAAAGATTTTTAACCGCGAATTTCGCTAATTATGCCAATTAAAAAATTAGCATAATTCGTATAATTAGCGGTTCAATTTTGCTTTTTGGTTCTGGCTTGTCCAGGTTAGGTCTTATTTCGAACTCGCAATCTCTTTCAATTCATCAACCGGCACCGATTCAATAAATAGTTGCTGATGTGGGAATGGTATCTCAATGCCAGCTTTATCCAGTGCCAGTTTCACTTTTTGCCTGATCTCAAAACCAATTGGGACTTCCTGGCGAGAATCTTTCAGCCAGACCATTAATTCCAGGTTGATACTGGAATCGGCAATATCAACGACCACGACTTCTGGTGCTGGCTTGTCCAGAAAGCGATCGTCATTTTTGATAATGTCCAGCAACACTTTCTGGGCATCGGGAATATATTCTTTGTAAGCGATACCAACGCCTATCCTTAACCGAATGTTTTTGTTATGGGTATGGTTAACAATTTTGGATTCCACAATCTTATGGTTTGGGATGTCGACCAAAAAGTTGTCCAATGTCAGAAGTGTGGTGGAACGAAGCGAAATCTTTTTAACCCGGCCATAAGTTCCCTCCAATTCAACGTAGTCTTTTTCCTGAAAAGGTTTGCTAACCAGAATAATTATCCCGGAAATAAAATTCGCTAATGTTTGCTGCGCAGCTAAACCTAGGGCAATCCCAGCCACGCCAAGCGTTGAGATAATCGCCACAATTCTAATACCGATCTGGTCAGCTACCAATATAAAAGCGAGCCCCAGAATAGAATATTTTATCACTTTAACGATCAGGTGAACGACCGATTCTGAAACTTCTGATTTTTTAAAGGTTCGAACCAGCACAAACCGGACGATACGATAGAGGAAATAGAAAAGGATCAGTATGATAATTCCAGCAATCAGCTTGGGTAAATACAAAAATAACGTCGTCAATAATTCCTGAACATTAAGCGATTCTTCTAACGATTTTTTGATTGATTCGAACATCTGGTTCTCCATTGATTTTTTTTAATTTCACTCATCTAAAAATAATGGAAACTGGACTCGAAATTTTGAAGGGTCGATCTTTCGTTTTAATTCTTCTACATCCAGGGCAAAATTATCGCTAATCTCAATTAGCGATTGTTCAGGTGAAAAATCAGCCGGCATCACAATACCGGCTTGTTCAAGCATAAAACGGTAGTAATTCACCAAGTCTGTTCGGGCAGTTTCTGCCGAATCAACGCCTTGTTTATTTTTTACCGGACTAAACTCTTTGGAGCGATCTACCTCCATGATCACTGCCCGTTCTGCATCCCGTAGTGCATCAAAAATGAACATCTCGAATTTATAGCCATTTGGCTCTGTTGGTTGAACCAGCTTCCCTGTTTCGTCAATATAATCTATTTTTTTATGCGCCAGGTGATAGGGCAATTTTGCCTGTGAGCTTTCTTCTTCCAGAAATTCTCTTTTAAATACATGAATGGCAATACTCCCACCGCGATACTTTAGCGTGCCATCTTCATTCCTTGCCTCTTTATCTTTATCCGGCAGATCGCTGTATTCAATAACTATTAGGCGACCATCCATCTTACCGACAACTCCCACTTTTTCGTATGGATCGCGCTTACTAAGAACTTTCAGCGACATATCAGCCCGGTCTCGATGGTGGTAGCCAAAAAAAACGGGATCACATATTTTAATCAACACGTTGTCGATTTGAAAATAAAAAAGCTCCTCAATCCCCCGGTGCTTCATTTCATCCAGGCAGCCGCTATCCCGCAAAGCGGAAAGTGTGCCACCATGACCATTGGGACTGGTAAAAATATGGTCCTTCGCATCGAGGAAAACCCTGCCATTTGAATCGATAGCCGGAATCATTCCCTGTTTGAAAAAATAGACATCTTCAGCTTTCAAATCGAAAAAATTATTTTCTTGAAAATACTCGACAGTTTCCTGGTGATTTGCCTCGCTGGTCATAATAAACCAGGGGATGGTGGTAGCATATTTTCTATTTAATGCATTAATTCTATCTGCAAAAAGCTGAAACAGGGTCTTTCCACTGATTGGACCAATGTTGAACATTCCCTTGGGTCCATCGAAGCCTAAACGTGATCCCTGTCCACCGGCTACTAAAATTGCACCAACTTTGCTTTCTCTTAATAATTTCTCTCCAATCCTTTTCGCCTGTTCTGCATCCTGTTTTTGCGGTTCGGTTATTGGAATTGGAATAATTGGTGGGGGCTCGAGTGTTCCAGAAAACAATCTCACTTCTGGATTGTCAATATACGTTCCTTTTAATCTTTTAAGCAAATCGAAATCAATCGATTCAACCTGGCTGACTAATTTTTGTTTACTATCATCGGACAGGTCATTCCAGAAACGGAAAATGTGTCCCTGCCCGGCTCGTTGAATTTTTTCTCTAAGCTGCTTTACCCGGTTGCCATTCAACATTTTTAAATCCTTTCATTTCTTTTATAATGAGTAAGATCACTTCGCTTGAGTCAAATTTATAAAATATCAAATTAAAAATCAAGTGGAACTTATAGTTTATTTATTTTGTTTCGTTAATAATTTGCTAAGTTAATTAAGAATTCGTGATTAATAACTTCTTGTTAAATCGCTAATTATAGCGGGACAAGAAAATGCCTTGGTGGGATGAATTTCATAAGATGAAGGTCACGAGTTCCAAAACCCAAATCCCTAGTCCCGTTTTTTTATCAAAGGCACTAATTTTTCGTTCACAAAACGCTCTAATTCTGATCGTTGTGTTTCAATCAGTTGACGAATCTGCTGTGAAAGATTTTGTTTTTCAAAAATTTTCGTGATGGTTATTTTCATAGCAGATTTTGTTTTATCAGTCCAATTCATCTCCCAACCGCCAATGATTTGTCCATTTAACCAGATGGAGGGAAAAACTTGTCCCATATAAATTGTACCCGCTTTGGATACCAACGGCGCAATTTGGTCATTTAAAAACCAGCTCCGAATGAAATAGGCTTTTGGAAAATGATCTTCGTAGGGTAAAAGGTTAATAATGGTAGCAGGA
>CBFDBN010000376.1:0-4335 GCA_965603055.1 uncultured bacterium
TATGCAAATCGTATTAAATGCTTCTGAAATGTCACAAGTTGATCGAACAACGATTGATGAGGTTCAAATTCCTGGTGTGGTTCTCATGGAGAATGCGGGATGCGGTGTAGTCGAAGAAATTGAGAGAATTTTAGGGGATGTTTTCGATAAACAGGTGGTGATCTTTTGTGGTAAGGGAAACAATGGTGGTGATGGATACGTCATCGCCCGTCATCTCTATAATCGAGGTGCAAAAGTCGCCGTGTTTTTGGCTGGCGAAAAGGAGAAAATAAAAGGTGATGCGTTAATCAATCTGAAAATTCTGGAAAATATGGGAATAGAAGCCAGGGAAATTGCTTCGATGGAACAAATTCCTTCTTTCCCGCAGCTTGATTTAATTGTCGATGCGTTGCTCGGAACCGGTGTGAGCGGTCCGGTTGTGGGATTTCTCAGCGAGCTTATCGAATATATGAATAGCCTTAATTCCCCGATTATTTCGGTCGATTTACCGTCCGGGATGGAAACCGATACCGGCGCAGTTTATGGCGCGTGCATCAAAGCTGAAATGACCGTCACAATGGCGCATCTGAAAACTGGAATGCTGTTCTCACCTGCCCGGGATATGGCTGGCGAAATTGTCGTTGTTGATATCAGTGTTCCCCCGGGGGTGAGTGATCAATTACACGGTCATCGATTTTTATTGGAACCAGGTGATATTTATTCCCGAATTCCGCAACGAACATTGGATGCGCATAAAACCAGTTGTGGGAAAGTAGCTGTCTTTGCTGGATCAGTGGGAATGACCGGGGCGGCGACGCTGACTGCGATTTCCTCCTTGCAAATTGGAGCAGGATTAACCAAATTAGGCATTCCAGCCAGCCTGAACTCGATTCTGGAGCAAAAATTAACTGAAGTGATGACCGTTCCTCTCTCTGAAACAAATCAGCAGTCTATCAGTTTAAAGGCAAAAGATCAAATTTCGGAATTATTGGATTGGGCAGATGTCGTTGCAATTGGACCAGGGCTTTCTACTCATCCAGACACTGTTGAATTTGTCAAATGGATTTTAAACTCAGCAAATAAACCGATGGTTTTGGATGCCGATGGATTGAATGCTTTAACCAACTCACCCGAACTGATAAAAGATTATCCAGCCGAGTTAATCATCACACCTCATCCCGGTGAGTTCGCTCGATTGATTGACATGTCTATTGCTGACATTCAAAAAGATCGATTGAATGTGATTCGTAAATTCGCCAGGGAATGGGGTAAAGTGATCGTTTTAAAAGGCGGACCAACCGCAATTGCTGCGCCGAACGAAGAGCTATTCATCAATTCAACTGGCAATCCCGGTCTGGCGACCGGCGGTTCTGGCGATGTCTTGACTGGAATGATAGCCGGACTAATGGCACAGAAATTGACCGCACTCGATGCGGCGCTGGTCGGTGTTTATTTACATGGATTAGCCGGCGATCTGGCAGCAGCAGATTTATCAGAGATGGGAATGATTGCCGGGGATATTTGTGACTATCTTCCGTCCGCAATTCATGAATTGATGGAAATTTTAGCGTGATGCGTAGGGCGAGGAGAGTGGGGCGCGGCACGTAGGGTGCAAATTACTCGCAACGCTCGACGCACTATGCGCTATAATATTACAGCTCAAATCTTTGTTTTTTCAGCAAGAGTTTATGGCTATTAATTGGTGTCTGTCCGGAAACCGTAACATAAGCTTCCAGCTTGTGAGTTAAGTTCTTAATTTACAAAACAAGCAGGATGCTTGCATTACGGATTACAGTCCTTTTCAGACAGACACTAATTAGTGCACCTTTAACTGACAACTTTAGGTCACTTTAGACACTTTAAACTTTTGTCACTTTTTGTGCGCTATGCTCCATGCGCTACACTTAATAACACAACAAACACCTTAGGACACGCAACTATGGAAAAATTTAAACACTTTGTATGGTTTCAACTGCCGGCAATTGCCTGGGCAGCAGCAATTTTTATTCAATCATCCATGTCGTATATCGATACACCCGATCTTGGATTTGATGCACAGGACAAACTGTTTCATGCCATTGAATATGCGATTTTGGGATTTTTGCTCAGACGTGCGCTGGTATTTCAAAGCACCCAGTTCATTAAAGAACGTACTGGTTGGTTGACAATTTTAATCGGGGGAACTTATGCCATATCCGATGAAATTCATCAACTATTTGTTCCCGGTCGCTCTGGGGAAATTGCTGATGCAATAGCTGATATTGTTGGGATAATCTTGGTTGTTTTTGTTTATTTTATTATAAAACAAATTAGGCAGCGGGGGACTCAACGATCATTGCTAAGCGTTGATTAAAATGTAAAAATGAATAGCGAAAAAGTAAACATCATCAAAAAGCTGATCGTTTCAATGAGGTTTCTGTGGAAGTAGCTTGTTTGGTAGTCTGGTTACAGCAGCTTTCATCGGAAGTCGATTTAAAAGTCCCGATCAGCAACAGCGAGATCACAACAATAATCATAATTACCGGCGTTACTATTTTTTTTGAAGGACGCGGCAATTGAAAAGGCGGGCGCCAAAAAATAATCGCAATTGCTAAACTTACCATGATGATCGTTGACATTGCCGGTTCCCTAGTTAAGATTTAGTTATTTCGTCCTTCTGATTATAAGACACGCTAAGTCACAAAAAGGTTGCCTTTTTTATTTAATTTTTTAATTTTTTTTGGAGGGAAAATTAGTAATGAGAAAAAAAATAGCAATTTTGGTCTTGATTGGATTAAACATACTGGCTATTAATGAAGCCCGGGCTGAATGGTCGTTTTTCAAAATACCCCGTGTTATATTTGGCGGTTCGACCGGCTACTATCGAGCATCACTGGATAACTACACCCGGTATTATGACAGCCGATGGGATATTTATTATTCGGGACAAACGAGTATTCGAGTATACCGAATGAACTACCTTACGCTTCAATACGCTCGCTTTCAAAAGACCGGTGACGTAGGCAAAGCCGAGTGGAACGAACGATTCATCAATGTAGGCGTGCGATGGTATGGTGAGGGGCGAAAACGATGGCGCTATTATGCCGGTTTCGGATTTACTTTTATTAATATTGAGGAGAAACCCGGTTTTTCGTTATTGGATCCCAACAGTCCCAATGATGTATCCACCAATGCCAGCGGTTTCTTTTTAGAAATTGGCGGTGATTATATCATTTTGCCCCATGTTGCCCTGAATTTGGAGATTGAAGTCAGCTCTGCCGGGGAAGGCGGAACGCCAGGATTCGCGGGATCAAGTTTGGGGGGATACGCATTTTTAGCCGGGTTTAATTTTCATCTTTAAAACGTGAAATGTGAGACGTGAAACGTGAGAACGAAAAAGTGAACAGCAAACAGAGACAGGTGCCAGGTCCTTCGTATCACGTTTCACTTTTTCAGTTAATAGATATTTATTAATGGGTAATAAATTATTATTAGTTAAAAAAATGATAGAACAAGAACTGTTGGAAATAATTGGAACCCTCGCGGATCAGAATAAGGTATCTGTATGGGCTGTCGGTGGCTTTGTCCGCGATAAAATATTGAATAAAAATGTCAAAGACATTGACTTCGCTGTTGTGGGGGAAGGTCCTGGATTTGCGAAAAATGTGGCAAAAAAACTTGGGACGCGAAATGTAGTGATATTCCCCAAATTCGGCACCGCTATGATCGATTATGAAGAATTTCGATTGGAATTTGTCACAGCAAGAACTGAAAGCTATCTCGAAGACTCTCGCAAACCAATTGTCACCCGGTCCGATCTCGATTCTGATCTGCTGCGACGGGATTTCACCATCAATTGCATTGCTTATGGATTGAATGGGCATAATTTTGGACAGGTGTACGACCCGCTCAATGGACAAAAAGATATTGAAGCCAAAATCATCCGCACGCCTTTAGATCCTGCTGTCACTTTCAAAGACGATCCATTGCGCATCATGCGGGCGATTCGTTTTGCTGCGCAACTCGGCTTTGAAATCGAAGCAAACACATTCCAGGCATTGAAAGAAATGCGCCATCGTCTCGAAATTATCTCCCGGGAACGGATCTCTGATGAATTAAAAAAAATCATCATGGCGCCTCGTCCTTCAACTGGATTTTATTTGCTGGATGAAGTCGGTGTGCTGGAAATTATTTTTCCTGAAATGATCGCCATGAAAGGCGTGGAGCAGCGGGAAGGTTATCATCATAAAGATGCCTTTCATCATACCCTGATGGTTCTCGACAATGTTGCAAAAGTCAGCGACAAATTTGAGCTGCGCTTTGCTGCATTGGTACATGACATTGCCAAACCCCGGACCAAAAGATTTGTCGCGGGGA
>CBFDBN010000377.1:0-4324 GCA_965603055.1 uncultured bacterium
ATACCGAAGTTTATATCATGGAAGGAAAAATTCCCGGCGGAACAACGCTGATTCTTGGTGGCACTCATCCCAACGAACCGGGCGGATTTATAACGGCTGTGAGTCTTATCGAAAATATCAAAGTGACACAGGGCAAGGTGATTATTATTCCTCGAGCCAATAACAGCGCGTTTACGCACAACGATCCCCAGGAAGCTAATCCACAAAGATTTACAATCAAAACGAAAAAGGGCGAGCGCTGGTTCCGATTCGGTTCTCGCAGCACCAATCCCATCGATCAGTGGCCCGATCCCGAGGTCTATCGACATCATCCATCGGGACAAAAATTATCGGGAAGCGAGACTCGCAATCTTAATCGATCTTATCCCGGCCGACCGGATGGATCGTTGACCGAAAAGGTCGCTTACGCCATCATGCAATTAATGAAACAAGAAAATGTGAAAGTTGGCGTCGATCTGCACGAAGCTTCACTGGAATACCCGGTGATCAATGCTATCGTGGCACATCCCTTGGCATTTGAATTGGCAGGAGAAACCGTGATGTATCTTCAAATGGAAGATATCAACATAAACCTGGAACCGTCGCCAGAAAATTTTCGAGGGCTGTCCCACCGGGAATGGGGCGATCATTTAAATATCCATGCCGTTCTAATGGAGAGTGCTAATACCGTTCAAGGCAGGTATCACGGACGATTGACAGATGAAATGGTCATCACCGGCAAAGATCGGTTTTATTACGAGGCTTCCCAACACGGACTGCTCGAAGTGAAATATCCTGAAGAAGGTGTTCCATTAAAAATGCGGGTCGGAAGACATTTAACAGCTCTCAAATATCTCTATCAAGTCTGGAATGAAGGGCATCCAGATCAGGCAATTGTGATTGAAAATATTCCAGATTTTAATAAACTTCAGGAGAAAGATGTTGGGGCGTTTTTGAACTGGTGAGAGGTGAGTAGTTAGTAGTGAGTTGTATTGGGTAATAGGGTAATTGGTAATAAAGATCATTGAAAATTTGGATAGTAATAAAAAAACCTGATTACCCAATCACCAAATTACCCAAAAACCTAATCACCTTTTCACAACTCACTACTAACCAATCACCACTCACAAAACAGGAGATTTTAGATGAAAGTAATTAAATTTTTCACACTTATGTTTCTGATTCTGACGACATCAATTTTGGCAGCCGATTTTCACGCCAAACAACCGCTATTAATTACTGCAGCAGGACAGAGCCAGGATGTCACGATGGTTAAAATTCTGGCTCAAAAAGCCGGATTGAAATTCACCTTCGAAAAAATTGCCAAGGCAGATCAATTAAAAGACCATGCCACCCTGGTTCTGGTCACCGGCGGAAGCACCAAAGGATTGGGCGCAGCAAATATTGATAAAGATCAGGAACTGGCTCGTGTGAATTCACTGGTTAAGGCTGCCCGAGAGGCGAAAATGAATATCATTACCATGCACGTTGGAGGAGCTTCACGTCGGGGGAAATTATCCGATGAATTCAACAAAATGACGGCTGAAAACGCTGATTGCCTGGTTATTGTGAAAACCGGCGATGAAGATCAGTTGTTCAGCAAAATCGCTGAAGGAAAAAAGATACCCATTTTTTTAATCGATAAAATTATTGAAGCTGGCGATATTCTGAAAGAAATATTTGCTGAGAAAAAGTGATTTAATACTTTTTTAATATCATTAATTTAAGAAATAGATGTCATTATTGATAAAAATGAACCTGTCATTTCGACGAACGAAGTAAGGAGAAATCTGTACATTAAACAGAAATTCTTATTTTTCTTCGTATAATGGAGTGACAGATTCCTCCCCTCGGTCGGAATGACATTTAATATTTTAATCTGGCTAAGTAATATTATTTATTGAAATAAAATGACTATGAAAATTACAAGAGTTAATCTTTTGATTTATTGCTTATTGCTTGCATCATTCCTGTTCATTGTTCCACTTTTTGGGCATCAAGCGACCGGAAAATCAGGCATGGTTGTGACGGCTCACCCGGTGGCTTCTGAGTTGGGAGTCGAGATTCTCAAATCGGGCGGCAATGCGATTGATGCAGCGGTCGGTGCCGCTCTGGCGATTGGAGTCGTGGAGCCGAATGGCTCTGGTCTTGGCGGTGGCGGTGCCATGTTGATCTACCTTCGTGAACCGGATTCGCTGACTTTTATCAATTATTATCAATGCGCGCCCCAGAACGTACCGACCGATTTTCAATCAAGAGCTGAAAGCAGCAGCGCCAGGGCTGTTCTGGTGCCAGGAACCGCAGCAGGACTGTATCATGCCTTGACCAACTATGGCACGATGAGTTGGAAAGATATTTTGAATAAAGTCATCCAGAAAGTTGAGCATGGTTTTGAAGTCAATGAAAATTTTCATAAAACCATGCTGGACTCGTATGAGAAACTGCTTCTCAATCCGCAGACGCGATCGCTTTATCTTGTCAATGATTTCCCGCCTGAAATAGGAAGCCGTGTTAAAAACGATCAATTAATTCATACCTTAAAAAAATTAGCAGATGAAGGCATTGATGTTTTTTACCACGGTGAAATTGCTGATTCCATTGAAGCAACCATGATCAAATATGGCGGGACATTGCGGAAATCGGATTTGAAAGCCTATCAAGTTCGAGAGACAAATCCTTTAAAAGGAAAATATCGCCAATTTGAAATTTTCTCTGCTCCACCACCACAATCTGGGATGACGATCATCGAAGCATTAAATATCCTGGAATTAAAAAACTTGAAAAAGATGGGAGATTATACCATCAAATCCAATACCTTCCATTTTATGGCAGAAGCATTGAGAAGGGTTTATGCAGACCGTGCCAGATATCTGGGCGATCCTGAATTTGAGGATGTGCCCGATGAGATGGTCATTTCCAAAAAATTTGCCAGATCGAGATTTCTAAGCATCAATGAGCAGAAGGTCGAACCGTTTGATCCGAATAAGAATAAAATCGAAGCTGATTCATCATTCCGAAAAAATTCTAAGACAAAGTCGAAAGCATCTGACGGAAGTACGACCCATATTTCGGTGGTCGATGCCCAGGGGAATGCAGTTTCAGTCACCCAAACGCTCAATCATTTCTGGGGATCGGGCATCAGTGTGTGCGGATTTCTGTTGAATAATGGCATGACTTCGTTTTCCGGCCAAGACGATGAAACGCTGAATATTGTTTTGCCCGGGAAACAGCCCAGAACAACGATTGCCCCAACTATGCTTTTTGAAAACGGAAGTCTATTGATGGTCGTGGGATCTCCTGGCGCTGGTCGAATCATTTCAACAATGGTACAGGTGATCTGTAATATCGTTGATTTCGGGATGGATGCTGAAGCTGCTAATCTTTCACCCAGGTTCCATAGTCGGCGATGGAATGAAAAGATGCCTGTAGAAGGACGCTTCACCAAACAATTATTAACCAAACTGGAATCAAAAGGACATTCCTTTCAAGTAATGGGTGAGATGGATCTGTTTTTCGGTGGCGTTCAATTGATCCTTGTTGATCAACAAAAACATGAATTAATTGGATCATCCGATCCACGCCGATCAGGAATGGCGATAGGTTTTTAAAGATGGAGCAGTGAATGAAAAAACGATTAATCCTAAAAAGTGTTGTTTTGATTATAATATTTACCTGGTTCAGTTTTCCAATTTACGCCCAGGATTTTGAGGAATGCACGATTGGTGTGGCTTCAGGCAAGGCGACTGCGGATGGACGTCCCCTGGTCTGGAAGACCAGGGACAATTCTTCGGCGCCGAATAATGAAGTGTATTTTAATACATATTATAAGTACAATTTTGTCTCGGTGATCACAGCAGGGGGAACCGACTCATGGATGGGCGTCAACGAAAAGGGATTTGCCATCCTGAACTCAGTATCGAGTGATTTGCCCGGTGGAAGTTCCGGATTAGGAAATGGAAGGCTGATGCGCTTTGTCCTGGGGCATTGTTCCTCGATTGCAGAATTTGAGCACATTCTCGACAGCACCAATACAACCGGACGACAGACTCAAGCGAATTTTGGTGTTATCGACAGCACCGGGGCTGCCGCAATCTTTGAAACTGCCGCTACTGAATATTGGAAATTCGATGCCAATGATTCCGTAAATGCGCCAAATGGATATGTGCTTCGAACCAACTTTGCTTTCAATGGTGATGCAAAAAATGGATTACATGATGGCATTTATAGTATTGAAAGGTATCGACGGACGAATAAATTGATTGGTGATTTTTACGTTGGTGATAGTCTGAATTTTAAAAGCATCCTTCGGACTCAAATGCGAGATTTTTCGAATTCCAACAGTGAA
>CBFDBN010000378.1:0-4319 GCA_965603055.1 uncultured bacterium
ATAGACACCTGCAAAATAGGATAGATTGTCATTTCGAACGGAGTGAGAAATCTGGTTAACAATTTGATATTATAAGGTATACAGATTTCTCACTCCACTTCGTTCCGTTCGAAATGACACGAGAATCTTAATTTTGCAGAACTCTAAAGTTTAAATTAAACGTTTCTATAGCGGATGATCCGCTTGGGGCAATAGGCGTTAACCTAAGAAATCCTAAATGGTGCTAACGATTTACATACTAATTATTAGCACGAACTTAAACGCAAAGATCGCTAAGAAGACGCCAAGCTCGCAGAGGATTTCATTGAAATAATAAGAACTCTGCGCTCTTTGCGTCCTTTGCGTTAAAAAAAAGCTTAAGTAACACACGTGACCTGATGTGAAATGACGCGGATCTTCACGGATTTACTAAATGTGAGATGATTAAAATATTACGTTTCACTTTCCTCAAATAATATCCGCCAGAATCAGTCTTCTATTAGAAATTCCAGTCTGAATACAACTCAGACCTCCGATCCGGGATGAAATGTTGGCGGGCATGGGATTTCTCCACCTCATCCAGATCGATTTCACAAATTAGAATATGATCTTCCATTGCTGGCGCCTGGGCAATAATTTTCCCATCAGGCGCGGTGACAAAGGATTTTCCCTCGAAAGTGACACAATCCTCTTTACCGACCCGATTGCAAAGCGCAGTGAAATAGCCGTTCTGAAATCCGGCTACCTGCATTTCGGCTTCAAACAATCCCGGCGGCCATTCGCCAACTGCTCCTGCCTGGGGGACAACGACCAGCTCGGCACCCTGTAATCCCAAAGCCCGCATGTATTCCGGAAAATGGCGGTCATAACAGATTGCCACACCGATTTTACCTGAGGCTGTATCGTAAACGAGCTGCTTGCCATCCCCGGGAGTGTAATATCCTTTTTCGTGAAAACAGGGCGCTTCAAAAATATGAACCATCCGGGTGATGCCTAAAATCGAACCATCAGCATCGATCACCGGCGAAGAATCGTAGGTCTCATTCCCGGCCTTTTCAAATAGATTGAGGACGACAACAGTTTTCCAGCTTTTCGCCAGATTGGAAAATATTTCAATCGTCCTGCCAGGAATTGATTCAGCCAATTTCATATTATCGCCTTTAGCAGGATGCTGTGGGTAAAAGTAGGTCAAACCCAATTCCGCAAAAGCAATTAATTTTGCTCCCTGTTTGGCAGCTTCTTCAAAAGCGTCCACACCACGCCTGAGGTTATTTTCTTTGTCTGGGGTGGCATGTTGTTGAATTAATGCGATTTTTAATTTTCGACTCATTGTTCTTTCTCTTTTATGGTTAATCTTGTTGATTTGTATTGACTTTATTGTTGTTAGGCCAGGAAAAGTTAGGACGTACCCTTTCAAAGGTTCAAAACCTTTGAAAGGGTTTCATTCTAAAATAACCATGAAAATATGTGATGGGTCGTATTGACTATAAATTTACAAACATAGAAATTATTTGTTCAAAACTAATTTCCAGTTCTACCAATTACTTGTTCTACTAATTACTCAATTACCTAATTACCTATTTCCCCAATCACCAAATAACCTAAAGCGCCTTCTGAAAAATCGTATAAGCTTTCGACTGGGGACACTGCAACAATTCTACCATTTTAACAGCCGGCATATTATCTTCCAGAACCCAACCAAGGTCACAGTATTCATAGCCTTTTTTCTGGGCGTAAACTTTTTGCTGCCACAACATCACCGGTGTTAAACCCAACCGCTGGAATTTTCTCTTGATTCCCAAATAACCAAGCCGAAATCCTTTGGCACCGCCTTTGGTAAGCAACATCTTAGCCGCACGTAATAACTCACATTTTTTACAAAATGATAGTGGTTTCATTTTTTCAGTAATATTGGGGACACCGCCAAAAAAACCGGCTGGCTCACCCTGAACGTAGACGAAAACAAACAAGCTTTTATCCATAATGAGTTGCATATCATCGATGATGGTATTAAATTCTTCTTCAGTAAATGGGACAAAACCGAAGTTATCATTCCAGGCATCGTTATAGATTTCCAGCATCTCTTTTTTTCGCACTGTTAGGGGACGGTCACCCCAGGTTTCAATTGTCACGCCTGATTTTTCGATGGCTTGTTTTGCCAGGTTCTCAAAAATTTCATACCTCGGATCCATCACTGGAACTTCCCAGGAAAGGACTCGTTTGATTGGCTCGAACCCGGCTTTTTTTATAATTTCAGCATAAAAAGGCTTATTGTATTGGTAATAAATAACCGGACGGGAATCAAATCCTTCGGTCATCACACCAGGTGTGGCTTCATTCACCGGTAGATTTTGTGGTCCACGAATGGTATCCATGCCTTTTGATTTCAGCCAATCCGCGGCTGCTCGGAGAAGCATATCAACAACGTTCTGATCCTCGATAGCTTCAAATTGTCCAAAAAAACCAACTTTATCGTTCCAGTGTTTGTTATGGTTGTGGTTCACAAACGCATTGCACCTGCCAACCACTTCATCACCTTTCATCGCTAAGAAAAACCTCATTTCAGCATGTTTAAAAAAAAGACTGCCCGGCTCAAAGAAGCCATGAATACCGATCAGCTTAAAACCGAGATATTCATAATCCAGCAATGGAATAAATTGCAGCTCATTTTGATAGTGTTTCCAGTGAAAGGCGATAAATTTTTTGAGGAGTTTTTTGTCCTCAGAAGTTTGGTTTGAAAAAGAGATGATTTTTACAGCATTTCCAGTAGAATTTTGTATCGGCATTTTCTCCCTCCGGGTTTTTTTGTTTAGCCCCAAAAACGTAATCATTAAGTGTTCGAAAACTGTTCTCTTGCAAAAGCAAGAAATTCACGTATTGCTATTTCTGGTGAAGGATTAAGGGTGCTTACAACCACATTGGAGTCAGACTTGAAATGAAAATGTTGAGGAAAGGATGATAAATGACGCCATTTTTCATGTGGTGCATTATCGTGACGATAAATTGTCCCATCTATATGGCGACGTTCCCGGTGATAAGCAAATCGTTCAGGAGATTTATGAGACCACCAGAAATCAATAAATGAATTATCGATGATCATAACTCTTAGTTTATCATCAATAATAGAAGTGAAGGTCACTATATCGGAGAATTCGACCTCGGCGATGGTCCTTAAAAGATTAAGATTGACCATTTCCGTTGAGTTCCCTAATCCATTGAGAAATTTCATCAATTCGATGCGTCAAATAATCCGCCCGCTGAAAACTTTCAAGCATATCGCTTTCTTCATCCGGATTATTAATTAGCAGGTGGTCGAATTCATCAAGAGTATGAATGTCATGAAGCATAAATATTTTTCGTCGTTCGACCTCAAAAAGATGAAGTTGATTCAGCAAAAATGCTTTGATTCCCTTTTGAATTAACTCATCTTTGCTAAGAGAGAATTTAGTGGCAAGATTATCGACTAATATGGAAGTCATTTTAATTCCTGGGATTCAATTCATACGCTATTTACTGTATTTAAAATATACAAAATTTCTTTTTTAATGTCAATTCATAATTAAATTATCTTTTATGAAGAGACTAAGTTGTTTATAATCTCTTCAATCAGAAAAATTAGATTGGTTTTGTCAAATCCTAAACCAGGAGCTGGAACCCGATGCTGCTCGATATTCGGGTAAATGTGTTTATGGTGTGGAAAAGTGAGTGATATTGATGGTTCGTCAGGATGAGGATGAGGATCGTACCAATATAAAATAGCTTTTCCCTGGTAAACCTCGTACCGATAGGATTCTATCGTATCTTTTGAAAAATCCATCCGCTCTGAAACCTTTAATTTAATGTCTTTGTCAAATTCTATTTCCCCAGCCAACTCACCAATCGTTTGTCCCAACTTTTTAAAATTTAAATTGGAGACCTTTATATCACGGTACCTCTTTTCTATGCCATTGACGAAAAACTCAAATTCTGAAATCGATTCCATCATATAACCCCTTCTATCTTTTATTAATTCAGATTAATCCTTTTTCAACTAAATATGTTTCAATTTCTTTCATAAACTCAAAAAGAGTAATATATTGAGAGCCTTCGGTGGAGAAATCATGGCTAGCAGGATTTTCAAAAGGATGACGATGCCATTTCCCATCAAAGCAATCTCTCCCATAAATTCTTTGAAAGCTGTGAATGAGTACGTAGTTAATCGTTTCGGTAGATATATTATGATAGATTTGAATAAATGTTGAAGTGTCTATCACAAGTCTAAATTTTACGGCGGCGTCGGTCTCATCGATTAAGTGAGTCGTGTTTAAAAATTGAAAATAATAAGCAGTTTAAAAAAATTC
>CBFDBN010000379.1:0-4312 GCA_965603055.1 uncultured bacterium
TGCCCACAGAAATGAATTCACACAGAAATAAATTTTTAGTTTTTTTATTCTGAGAGATTTCAATTCTGAGAGCTAAAAAGTTTTTGCTCTTTGGGCAAGAATTTAACATATTAAATATTAATACCCAATACCGAATATTGAATGATGAATATTGAATAATGAATTTTGAAAAAGGAATGAATAATGAATGAATCCAAAATACTTGAAATCCTGTACAAAGATCCTTACCAGACTTACAAAGCCAAACAACTGGCAAGGATGCTGAATATTTCGAGTCATAAATATCCTGAATTTAGAAAAAAATTGAAAGAATTAATTGCTGAAGGCAAGGTTTTCAAGTATAAGCGCGGAAAATTGGGCGCTGGCAGGAAGATGACAGAAGTCACTGGCAAGCTCCATGTCAAAACACAGGGATATGGTTTTCTCCTCACCGAAGACTTCGAAAGTGATATTTTTATCAGCCAGGGAAAAATGGGCACGGCGCTACATGGTGATACAGTAAAAGTTGCATTATTTGCTCGATCTAGTGAAGGTAAAAGCCACGAGGGAGAAGTAGTTGAAGTCATTAAAAGAGCCAGGAAAAATATTGTTGGGACTTTTCAACAGGGCAAATATTGGAGCACCGTCGTTGCTGATGATCTGAAGATTCATCGAGATTTTTATATTGCACCAGAAGACACGCTTGATGCTATAAATGGGCAAAAAGTAGTAATCAATTTGATTGAATGGGAAGATGAGCATACTAATCCAGTCGGGAAGGTGGTTGAAATCCTGGGTGATCCTGACCAGGCAGGCGTGGACATTGTGTCGGTTGCCCGGTCGTTTGACCTCGCTGCCCGTTTTTCTGGTAAGGCAATGGCAGAATCCAAGAAAATTTCGGAGCAAATTCCAGAGGCTGAAATCCAGCGACGAATGGATTGGCGAAAAGAATTGACATTTACCATCGATCCAGTTGATTCCAAAGATTTCGATGATGCTGTTTCATTAAAAACCCTGGAAAATGGAAATTATATGTTGGGTGTACATATCGCCGATGTCAGCCATTATGTGAAACCGGGCAGTCCACTCGATAAAGAAAGCCAGGATCGGGGAACCTCGGTCTATTTAGTGGATCGGGTTGTGCCGATGTTACCGGAACGCATTTCCAATGAAGTCTGTTGCCTCAAACCGGATGAAGACAAGCTGGCATTCAGTGTCTTTATTGAATTAACACCTTCAGGCGATATGGTCAATTATGATATTTTGGAAACCGTGATTCACAGTGATCGGAGGTTTGCTTATGAAGAAGTTCAACAGATTATTGACCGAAAAAAGAAGGACAGAAAATTTGGCGAAACCATATTTAAAATGTTGGATTTGAATAAAAAGCTGATCCAAAAAAGAGACGCTCGAGGCAGTCTCGATTTTGCCAGCCAGGAGGTACGATTCAAATTGGATGATCAAGGGAAACCGGTTTCGATTGAAAAATTGGTTCAACTGGATAGCCATCGCATTGTCGAAGAATTTATGGTGTTTGCCAATTCCATTGTCGCCCGGCATATTGCTAAAAATCTGAAAGAGAAAACCGGCGACATACTGCCTTTTCCGTACCGGGTTCATGAACGACCCAGCGCCGAAAAATTGAAAGATTTTACAAAATTTACCATGGCGTTAGGGATAGATTTTGCACCAAAAAAACGAGTCACCCCGACACTATTTCAGAATCTGCAACATCGAATCAAAGCAACTGAAATCCAGGCGCTGGTTGAAAAAGTAATGATCAGAACCATGATGAAAGCCCGGTATAG
Source organism: uncultured bacterium (assembly GCA_965603055.1). Lineage (GTDB taxonomy): Bacteria > Zhuqueibacterota > Zhuqueibacteria > Thermofontimicrobiales > Thermofontimicrobiaceae > CBFDBN01. The sequence continues at coordinate 1,788 of CBFDBN010000379.1, forward strand.
CTGTAGAAATGATGGTCATTTTGGATTGGCTTTAAAGCATTATTGCCATTTCACTTCACCAATCCGACGCTACCCTGATTTAATGGCACATCGTTTATTGAAACGATATCTCAATGATCCCAAAGCACAGTTGATGAAAAAACGGGAATTGGAAAAGATTTGTGCACACACCACTGAAATGGAAATCAAAGCTATGGAAGCCGAGCGAGCTTCCGTGAAAGTGAAACAACTGGAATTTATGCAGGACAAAATTGGGGAATCATTTCATGGCATCATTTCAGGCGTGACTTCTTTTGGGATTTTTGTGGAGATTACCGATTTTCTGATTGAAGGGATGGTGCATATCACCAGTCTCCGGGATGATTATTTTATTTATGAAGAAACCAAGTATCGCCTGGTGGGTCAATATAACGGGCAGGTTTATCAACTGGGCGATCCTGTGGTGGTGATGGTGGTATTGGTAAATCCTGAGGAACGCATTATTGATTTTGATCTGGTGGAATCTTTACGTGAAAGCGTGTAAGATAAAACTCAGCAAGCTGCAAAAAGAATACTCAACACAAAATCACTAAGCGAACTCTAAGATCACGAAGATTAAAAATAATATTTATCTTTGTTTTACTTTGAGTTTTTGTGTTTTCTTTGTGTCTTCGTGTTAAAAAATTCAATCAAAAGTAAAAGTGGGCTCCCATGAATTTAAAAAAGAATTTCAACATCGAATCAAATGTTGAAAAGATCGCTATCGAAAAATCTGGATATGAGTTGATCTATCCACCGGTGGAAAAACTTCCCGTCATCTTAGTCGATAATTTTCCCGCATTGGGAAAATTAACAGCAATGCGATTTTTAGAATGGGTGCAAAAAAATCCTGAAGGCGTTATCTCGTTACCAACAGGGAAAACCCCGGAACACTTCATTAAATGGATTAAGCATTTCTTATTGAACTGGGACATGCCAGATGCACAACAGGAGTTGGAGGACTGGGGTATCGATCCTACAAAAAAACCGAGTATGAAAGGATTACGATTTGTTCAGATCGATGAATTCTACCCGATCAATCCCCAACAGCACAATAGTTTTCATTATTATATTAACCAGTTTTACATCAAAGAATTTGGTCTTGATAAATCAAAAGCACTGTTGATCAATGTTTTTCGAATGGGAGTACCGGAAGATTTAACGCTCGAGCATATTTTTCCGGAAGGAAAGGTCGATTTAGCACTGCGGACGCGCCAGCCAGCAAATAAATTGGAGAGAGTGCAAAAACAGGTGATCGAAACTGTAGATGAATACTGTACTGAATATGAAACTCGGATCAGGGAAATGGGCGGAATCGGTTTTTTCCTGGGAGGTATCGGTCCTGATGGTCATATTGGTTTTAATGTCAAAGGATCAGATCATTATTCCACCACCCGCCTGACGCCAACCAATTATGAGACCCAGGCTGCTGCGGCATCGGATATGGGAGGAATTGAAGTGGCAAGGAATCGGCTGGTGATCACCATCGGTTTAACAACGATTACATTTAATAAAAGCGCAGTAGCAATTATTATCGCGGCTGGTGAAGCTAAGGCAAAAATAGTTGCAAAAGCAATTGAGAATGAAAAAAATAATCTTTATCCTGGCACCGCGCTTCAGTCACTTCCCAATGCGAGATTCTATTTAACCAAAGGCGCTGCAAAATTCCTGGTCGAAAGAAGGTTCGTGGAGTTATCAAGGCAGGAACAAGTAAACAACGAGGATATCCAAAGGATTGTTGTCAATTTATCTGAAATTTATCAAAAGCCAATCCATGAGTTAAACAAGGATGACTTCAAAAAAAATAAATTGGGCAAAGAAATCATAAAAAAAAGCCAACAAAATTCAACTCAGCTTTTCGAAAATGTACGAAATCAAATTTGTGCAAAGATCGACAATGGCGTAAAAGCTGTTGAAAATGAAGTGTTTATGCATACTGCCCCACATCATGATGATATTATGCTGGGATTCTGGCCCTATATGGTCCACCTGGTAAGAAGTCCGAAAAATACACACCATTTCAATTACATGACCAGTGGATTCACAGCCGTCACCAACAAATATGTGTACGGATTATTAAAAACATTGAACCGGCATATTGACACCCTGCAATTTTCACAACTGCTAAGCGAAAATTATTTTGATCCGGAAAATGAAAATGGGCGTAATGGCGATGTATCTCAATATCTCGATGGTATCGCAGCTAATAGCCGTACACTTAGAGAGCAGGCAGAAAGCAAGAGGTTGTTGCGAAACCTTATTTTTTTATTTGATGAAAATAGTATTGTTCATCTCAAAGAGCGAATTGTGGAAATGATCAACTATTTTAAAACCCAGTACCCTGGTAAAAAAGACATCCATTATATCCAGCAATTAAAAGGCATGATCCGGGAATTGGAAGCAGACCTGTTGTGGGCATACCTGGGCTTTAATTGCAGTTCGGTAAATCATTTACGATTGGGATTCTATAAAGGTGAAATTTTTACTGAAGAACCAAATATTCAACG
>CBFDBN010000380.1:0-4309 GCA_965603055.1 uncultured bacterium
GCTTCGAAGCCGCAATATGATTTGTTGATTCTCAACCAGGATAGGGGGACTGCTTTTTTATCCCAGTCAATCAATCATGGCAATTTGTTGATTGAAACGATAAAAGAAGTGATCACGGACACCTTTGATATTCCGCTTAAAATCAAAACGGCAGCCGATCGATCCGAAGCCATGAACAAATTGAAAAATCGAAAAACTGATGCACTGGTCGTCATTCCCGAAGATTTTTCCGAGCGGATCCAAAATTTAAGTGATTCAAGGGATAAAAGAAGTATTCAGATTGAATTTATTGGGGATTTAACCAATGTGAATTATATGATCAGTGCGGTCTGGGCGAATGAGATTGTTACCGAGTATGTTTTTGAGGCGACTCAAAAAGTGCGCCCCATAAAAGTCACCGAAACCAGCCTGGGGATTTCAGGCAAAATTGACGAGTTCGATCTATGGGTGCCTGGCTTGTTAATACTATCGGTCATCATGCTGATGTTTTCAGCTTCCATTGCCATCGTCACAGAGGTCGAAAATAAAACCATGATCAGGCTCAAGCTTTCTAAAATTACAGCATTTGAATTTCTTTCGGGTGTCAGTATTGTCCAGGTTTTGGTTGGGGTCATCTCCGTCGTATTGACATTAATCGTTGCTGTCTGGCTGGGATTTGATTTTACAGGTTCATTGAGCATTGCTGCATTCATTATCGTTCTGGCATGTGTTTCGATTATTGCATTCAGCTTAATCCTGGCAGCGTTCACCAGATCGGCAAATGAAATTTTAATCGTCGGTAATTTTCCGTTATTGCTGTTTATGTTCTTTACTGGGGCTGCATTTCCAATAGAAGGCAAAGCGTTGTTCTCTGTCGCAGGATATCCGATTTCGTTCCAGGGATTGATGTCACCAACGCACGCTATCTCGGCGTTGAAAAAAGTTTTGATCATGGATATGGGAATGAAGGATGTTATGCCTGAACTTATTGTTTTGATTATTTTAACGTTCATCTATTTTTGGATTGGGGTTTGGACCTTTCAGCGAAGGCACATGCGGGTAAAGTGATGGAGTGGGATTAACAGTGGAAAGACGGAATATAAAAAATAATTTTTAAATTGTCAACTAAATATTTTATAATTTCATACAAATTCGGAGGGAGACTTAATGTTCAAAAGATTCTTCTTCTTAATAATTGCTTTATCCTTCTTCTCAATTTCAGCTTACTCTCAACAAGCCAACTTCCAACTCGCTGAAAAATTCACATCTGAGAACATGCGGAAAATGATCAGTTCGACTTCGGTGAGGGCGAGTTGGCTGAAAAATTATTGTATTTTCTGCCCGCTAAACCTACGAAATACATGAAAATATTTCAGTGTCTTTCGGAGTTTCGTGGGAAAAAATCGTTGGTATTTTATCATCCATTGAAAAAAATAAAAGGAAAGAAAAATGAATTACAGAAAGTTATTTACTTGTTTTTTATCTATTAGCTGTCTTCTAATCACAATTAGTTTATTTGCTCAAAACCAATCACAAGATGAAAAACTACTCGAAATTCTGCATTCGATCTCAAGCTATGATCTGTACGAATATGTTGCTGAGCTTTCATCTGATTATTATGAAGGTCGATTGACCGGCACCGAAGGCTACGATCTCGCTGCTGAATGGGTTGCTGTGCATTTTGAAAGTTGGGGAATCAAACCTGGCGGGGATGATAACACATATTTCCAAAATTTCCCCATACCGTACACGCTCGTTTATGAAGGCTGTGAGGTTTATTTGCACATCCCCTACAAAAAATCAACCGTGAAAAAATATTACAATTACGATGATGAATTTATTCCAGGCTCCACTTCAGGATCGGGAGAAGTAACCGCAGAGGTGGTTTATGTTGGGTATGGCGTTACTGCTCCTAAATTAAATTACGATGATTACAAAGGAATTGATGTCAAGGGAAAGATCGTTTTAATGGAACGCGAAGTCCCTGTTTCGCCGAACAAGGATGCCGATCTGTTCAAAAAATGGCGTCCCTATTCTTTTCATCAATACAAATTGAAAAATGCAGTGGAGCACGGCGCCAGGGGAATGCTTTATAATTACGGACCTATCGGGAATCCCAACAACGCCTACGATGAGAATTTTATTTACAGCCATGTGGGCGAAGTCGTTGTGGCTGATGTTTTTGCTGGAACGGGAAAAGAGCATGACGAGGTCGTGAAAAATATTAAAGAAAAGCTCAAGCCGCAGTCATTCAATACTAAAAAAGTAGTGACGATTAAAAATGTTACGGAACACTTTCCAGATGGAATTGGCTGCAACGTGATTGGATTATTGGAGGGCGCCGATCCTGAATTGAAAAACGAAGTGATTATCATCGGTGGTCATTTGGATCATTTGGGCAGGTGTTATGAGATTATCCCTGGTGCAAATGATAATGCTTCGGCAGTTGCAGTCATTCTCGGTGTGGCAGAAGCGCTGGCAAACTATTCTGAAGAATTAAAACGGTCGGTGATGTTTCTTTGTTTCGGCGCAGAGGAGCAGGCAGTGGTCGGATCAAAATTTTATTTAGAAAATCCCAAGTATCCGCTGGAAAAAACGCTGTGTTTGATTAATATGGATGGTGTCGGTTGCGGTGACAAATTGAATGCACTGGCAGGTGAGAATTTTCCTGAATTATGGAAATTTTTTCAAAAAGCCAATGATCAATACATTCATCGGATCATCAAAACGCCTTATTTTTCCAATATCGCCCGACCGAGATTGGACGCTGCTCGGTTTATGTGGAAGGACATTCCGACGATTTCGTTTTCAGCTTATGGCTCGAAATCTTATTATCACACCACAAAAGATGACATTTCAACAATCACGCCAGAGATTTTGGAAGACCTGGCGCAGCTTGTGTTTTTAGCGGTTCTGGAAATGGCGAATCGGGATCCAGTTGATTTTAGGTGATTGGTTGGTTGGAAAATGGGTAATTGGGAAATTAGGTAATCGTGTAATAAAACTACACAATATTTATAAAAACGAAGCGATCCTTTCAAAGGTTCGCAACCTTTGAAAGGATATGTTTGGTCATTTTCAAAAGGAGTCGCTTATGAAAAATTTGGGTGTTATAACTGTTTTGGTTCGGTTGGCTCTGTTGCTTTTTTTCTTGATTTTTTTAGGACCATACCCTGGTTTCGCTCAACAGCTTCAAGACGATTTTGGTGAACAATGGGAATCCTGCACCAGTATCATGGTTGGGAAAAAAGCATCTAGCGATGGTTCGGTCATTACCTGCCACACCTGCGACGGTAGGTATCGAACGTGGCTGGAGATCGTCCCGCATAAAACTTACGATGAAGGATCGATGCGGAAAATATTGTGGGGGACGATGCACACGGAGACTGCCTGGGATTTGAGGGGGATCCGAGAAAAGGGTGAGATTCCGCAGGTCAAGGAGACTTATGCCTACATGAATGTCTGCTATCCCTGCATGAACGAGAAGCAACTGGCTTTCGGCGAGACTACGATCATGGGAAAGCGGGAGCTTCGTAATGATGAAGGGATGTTTGTGATCGAAGAGCTACAACGGATTGCGCTGGAACGATGCACCACGGCACGGGAGGCGATTCGGCTGATGGGTAACCTGGCAACAAAATACGGCTATGGCGATTGGGGCGAATGTTTGACTGTTGCCGATCCAAAAGAGGTCTGGCATTTTGAGATATTCGGCGCAGGACTGCTTGAAATCGGTGCGGTTTGGGCTGCTGTCCGAATTCCTGATGATCATGTGGGTGTGTCAGCAAATATGCCACGGATCAGTACCTTGAATCTTGATGATCCCGATCATTACATGGCTTCGGAAAATGTTTTTTCGCTTGCTGAAGAGATGGAATGGTGGAGTCCAGACAGTGGGGAGTTTAAATTCTGGAAAGCCTATAGTAGTAGAGATAAAGCTTTTGGAACCAGGGAATTCTATATTTTAAGCACCCTGGCGCCATCGCTCAATCTTTCAATGGATGCTGAGGAGTTGCCATTTTTTGTGAAGCCAGAGAAAAAACTCTCGGTCAAAGATGTAATGAAATATTATCGGGAGACTTACGGAGGAACAGAGTTTGATATGACGCAAAACCTGATGGTTCCCAAAACAAAAAGAAGGCGCTGGGGTGAGCCGCAAAAGGAAGATACAGAAAAAGAAGAAAAGGTCGAAATGATCAAAAGTCCGCTTGCCAATCCCTGGATGAGTCGAGATATGATTCGAATGTTGAATGCGATTAAACCAGGAACGGTGGAACGTCAGCGAACCATTGCAATTGCAGGATGTTCCTATTCTCAAATTGTTCAACTG
>CBFDBN010000381.1:0-4294 GCA_965603055.1 uncultured bacterium
ATCGAAAAACAAGAATTTCAAAATTTCGACATAATAAAAATTGATGAAAACGAGAATTATGCTGCCAATTGTGTCTGGATCAATGAGAAGGTTTTGATTGCGAAAGGCTTTCCGAAAACCAAAAAAGCAATCGAAAAGGCAGGATATGAAACTATCGAAATTGATGTTTCTGAATTTAGAAAGGTGGATGGGGGATTGAGTTGTTTGTCGCTACGATTTTGATAAAAGAAAAATTTTCATGAAACTGAAAAATCAAGGGAAAAGTTAAGCTATGCTCGGTGCAATTGCAGGTGACATTATCGGCTCGGTTTACGAAAGTAGTCCAATCAAAACAACAGAATTTCCATTATTTGATCGTTACTCAAGATTCACCGACGATACAGTGTTGACCATTGCGGTGGCTTATGCGATTTTAGAAAACACGGACTATGCCACCTCGCTGAAATATTTTGGCAGAAAATACCCGGATGCCGGCTATGGCATGTTTTTTTATCGATGGATGTTTGCGCCTGGTAACAAGCCATACAATAGTTGGGGAAATGGTTCTGCCATGCGAGTCAGTCCGGTGGGGTTTGCTTTTAACTCCATTGAACAAGTCCTGCTTGAAGCTGAAAAAAGCGCAGCAGTGACTCACAATCATCCCGAGGGAATAAAAGGCGCACAAGCTACTGCCTTAGCCATCTTTTTAGCCCGCATTGGGACCAGCAAAAGTGAAATCAGGCAAGAAATTAGCACACGCTTCTCCTACAATCTCGATCGAACGGTTGATGAAATTAGACCCGACTATTCATTTGATGTGTCCTGCCAGGGTACAGTGCCCGAAGCTATCATTGCTTTTTTAGAATCAGCGGATTTCGAGAATGCGATTCGAAAAGCCATTTCTCTTGGCGGCGATAGTGATACATTAGCCTGTATTACTGGTGGCATTGCCCAGGCGTTTTATAAATCAATATCGAACAATGTTGTATTAGAAGTTTATGAGAGACTTCCCCTTGAGTTTAAATCGATTATCGATGAATTCAACACTCGATATGGTTGCGGAAATTATCGGTTAGAATAAAGCCTATTTAACTGTATCGGAATTTCAAAGTTTGTGTCAAAAATAGTTCAAAAAAAAACCTAACAAGGAGTATCAGAACTGACAGAGGTACACGGAGAAATTTTTGGATCTATTACGAGGACAAACAGCAAAAGAAATGCTTAGCAGGAGAATCTGTATTATGAAAATTACGTTACGCCTCTTTTCTGTCACTATTTTGTTATTCTTCCTGATCGCTATTATCCCTCTAAACTTACAGGCACAAATATCGATTAGCCCCAACTCAGCTACAACAATAAATAAAAATTTACTTCTTTCCAGTTTGAAGATGTATCCTTCGCTGGTTAATATAAATCCCGATGCAACAGGTTCGAAAGAAAGCCGATGTCTTCAATCCGGGCGATGGATCGGAGCAATAGCTGGCAGCACAATGGGACTGTTGCACATTTATTGGCGCGCCAGGGGTGTCTCTGGTATTCATGGCCCATTCTGGAAAAGTGTAGTTACCGGAATCCCATCAGCTATTGTTGGCGCCTACATCGGAATGAAAACAACAGAATGGACGACAAAACAGATCATGAAAGGGGAACCCAAACCAGGTAAAGCTGCTTTAAAAGGCGCCTTTTACGGGGCTATCGATGGTGCCATTACGCTTACCGCCAGCCTGATTCCGCTTTTAATTATCGGGCACTATACCGGCTCAATTGAATTTAATTTTGATAATAATGATTTAATAATTCTTAAGCTACTTGGTACTTCTGTGCTGGGTGGGCTCGCTTATGGAGGGACATTTGGTTTGGCAATAGGGGTAGTCTATGGTCCATGTATTTCCTTATACATGAATTTTTGAAATAAACGAATTGAGGGAATAAAAAGCAGAAGTGAGTGCAAAAAACTATCAAATTCAGATATAGTTGCCTCGTTTATCCTGGCGGCAGAAAATTGAAATAATACTGATCCTTTCAAAAGTTCGAAACCTTTGAAAGGATTTTTTGCAGATCTAATCGTTTTTACCAATAGCAGTTTCTATAGAAATCATAAAAATCAAATCATCCAACGATGGCAGATCCAAAATCACGTATCGGACTGATTGAGACGAGAGTATTTCTCACAACGATCATTATACTTGGAGCATTATATATTTTTGCTGGCTTTGCCAGCTATTTTGTTCCAGCCGGACAATACACTGAGTCCGTTGTCAATGGTCAGGTCGTTGAGGTTTATGAGCAAATCGAGCAGACTCCAATCCCAATCTGGAAAATCATTTTAGCTCCATTTTTGTCGGTTACCGGGAAAAATGGACCCAAAATTATTGTGCTCATTCTGTTCATTGTGCTGATTGGGGGGAGTTTTTCAATCATGTACAAAAGCGGCATTTTGCCAGCAGTTATCATTCGTTTAGTGGAGCGATTTAAAGAACAAAAAAGTCTTTTCCTGATTTTAACAATTTTCTTGTTTTCGCTGCTTGGCTCAGGATTTGGCTGCTTTGAAGAACTGATCCCCCTGGTGATAATCTTTGTACCGATTGCCTATCGAATGGGTTGGGATTCTGTCACCGGTGTTGCCCTGCCTTTTGTTTCAACCGGATTTGGCTTTGCAGCGGCAATGTTTAATCCTTTTACTATCGGCACGGCACAGAAGTTAGCGGATCTCCCCCTATTTTCTGGAATTTACCTCAGGATTCCGATATTTTTGATCACAACAACTATTGTTATTTTATACTTGATCTATTATACTCGAAAAATCGAAAAGTATCCCCATCGAAGTCTTACCTATCAATCCGATCGATATTTAAAAAAGCAAATGACCCTGGAACAACCAGCCAGTGAGGATTTGAACATCAAAAGCCCAATAATCGTTATGGTCGTCTGTTTAATTTTGGTGGGAAGTGTGGTCATTGGAGGAATGGTCATTCCAATTATCAAAGAGCTGGCATTCCCCCTGATCGCAATAATCTTTCTAATCATGGGATTTGGTGTCGGCTTCACGGCTGGAAATGGTCTCAAGGCAGTGTTAAAATATTTTGGAAAAGGATTGCTTGATTTTTCACCCACTGTTATCATTATTCTGATGGCAGCAAGTACCGGCTATATGATTGAAATCGGGAATATCATGGATACGTTTCTCTATCATATCTCAAATTTAATTGAAGGAACCAGCAGGGGAGTGGCAGCCATTCTGCTCTATTTTTTTCAAATGATGATGAATTTTCTAATTCCCTCTGGAACCGGCCAGGCAATTCTTACCATTCCCATCATGGCACCATTAGCCGATCTGATTGGAATTACCCGACAGACGGTTGTGCTGGCATATCAATTCGGCGATGGTTTTTCAAATATGATCTGGCCCACCAATCCGCTGGTTCATATTGCCATCGGATTGGGGGGCGTCAGCTATAAAAACTGGGTCAAATGGATTCTACCGATTCAAATTTGCCTGTTCATCGTTTCCTGTCTCTTTTTGCTCCTGGCTGTTTCAATTAAATATTAACCGCCGCAATATCTACAAATTATTTCAATTTGTTACAATTTTAAAGCCCCAATCCTTTTGCAACACCTGCGCCATACGCATCATCCGCTTTACGGAAATGGGCAACCATTTTTTCCTGAATATTTTTCGGTACTTTTTTCAGAGCAGACACTATATTTTCGACGAGTCTTTTTTGTTCATCGGGTGGCATCAATCGGTAAAGCAAGCCAGGTTGGAAATAATCATCATCAACCCAGCTTTTTTTATCATATAGATCCGCATCGCCTGAAATTTTCAGAGGAGGTTCACTATAAGCGGGATCAGCTTCGGGTCCGCCGAAAGTGTTCGGTTCATAGTTCACTGCTGTTCCAGCGTTGCCATCAAATCGCATAAAGCCGTCGCGTTGATAGTTGTTCACTGCTGCTGTACGTGGACGGTTTATTGGCAGATGCTCATAGTTTGCGCCAAGACGGTAGCGATGGGCATCGGCATAAGCGAAAATACGTGCCTGAAGCATTTTGCAGGGAGAAAAGGAAATACCAGATACCACGTTGGCCGGCGAAAAAGCGGATTGCTCAACTTCAGCAAAGTAGTTTTCAGGATTACGGTTTAGCTCCATGACTCCGACCTCGATCAACGGATAGTCCTTATGAAACCATACTTTGGTCAGGTCAAATGGATTCCAGCGATATTTCGCGGCTTCGGCTTCCGGCATGATTTGTACATAAAATTTCCATTTGGGATATTCCCCACGTTCAATGGTTTCAAACAATTGGCGGGTATGAT
>CBFDBN010000382.1:0-4284 GCA_965603055.1 uncultured bacterium
ATTTTAAAATGTCAAGCAAAAAAAAATCTGTAAGTTAAAATTTTTTAAGGATTGAAGAAACTTTTGGCAATTATAAATTACCAATATATTTTTGCATCTCCTCCACCATTTCCTTGCTATGTGTCCCTTTATTTGTCTCAAGATCAACATAAGTTGCATTTTTCAACATGGAGACCATTTTCTTGAGATTTTCCGGCTCGTGCAGTGAATCTTTTGATGCGCCGGCAATTAAGGTTGGATATTCGATCGCTGGCAGTAAATCCCAGCCTTCCCAATTCCAAAGTTTCATTATGGCTTTTTTCAATTTCCAGGGATCAGCAGCGTCGATATTAGTGCAATATTTTTCATACTGCTCATAGTCGCTTTTAATATCCAGCCGAAAGGTTTTTAGATACCATTTTACAATGGGCTTAATGATTAAAAACAACCGCGGTGGAAAAAAACGAATGATTACTTTTCCAAACCGGGGCACGCGAAAGACAGCATTGGGTCCGATTAAAACCAGGCATTGCGGATCCCGATCGAGAAATCGGCAGCAATTCAGGATCGCAGAAGCCCCGAGCGAGCTACCGAACAAAATATATTGCTTTTCTTTCAGATCAAAATGTGAAATTAAGGTGACAATATCCTTTCCGATATCCTCGACACCATAATTTACTTTTCCCTCGGCACGGGATGATATTTTTTCCCGGGTTTCGATGTAGTATACAGGAAAATCTTTGGTCATCTCCAGCAGCACATGTTTCCAGGCTGAGATCAACGTGATCCAGCCAGCCACGAATATGACCGGTGGATTTTTACGATCTTCGGCAGGCGTAAAAGAAATAACTCTTAGTGAAACATTATCAGCAACAGGGATCATCTCCTCTTTAATTCCTGTCCTTGGTGCACAGTACAGCTTTAATTCGTCCATTTTCACCTCGAAATTTTTAGCTTTTGTGCGAGAAAGTTACTGTTTAGTTAGTTACCTACTCAATTAACGAATTAACTTTTTCGACAATTTGATTAGTCACTTTATCAACATCCGCTTTTTTCGATGCGGCACTTATCGCATCAAAATTCTGTCCTTCCGTTTTGGGCAGCCAGTTTCCATCGCCAGAGGTCGTAAGCACGATCATGTTGCCCTGGTCCTCAAATCGTTTGAGAAAACCAATGACATTGCGATCCATTTGCCATGCCATACATTTGTTGATCATCACCACGGCGCTATATTGTTTTGCATCTTCTTTTTCCAGAGATCCCAATCCGATGAATTTGATGTAAACAGGCTGATCCTTGAAAGTTTTGCTCAATTTTCCAATAACCGCCTCTTTAAATTCACTGTATCGAGATGCCACCAGGACTTTTTTATCCAGCGTCGGTTCATTCAATTCACTGGCTGGCATATCTTTTTGCGGCAATACCCGGTGAGGGACAGAGCAATAGACTTGAAACAGGCTTACAGCCACGATGATAAAAAACAAACTATAAAGTCGTTTAATCATAAAGATTCTCCTTTCGCAGTAAACTGCAAATTCCAAGTTCCAAATGACCAAATTCCAAATAAATCTCAATCCGAAAATATATTTCTCGAATGATATTTTGTTGCTGTGATTTCCAGACTTTTTGAGCTTCTGCTTTTATATGAGGCTGAAAATCCCTCGATGTTGTTCCTACTATTTCTTTTTCGATGGCTAATATTTTCATAATAGAACCAATTTTATTTTCTAATGAATCGAGGAATCCACATCGGAACCTGTCGCATATAATCCTCATAATCCTTGCCAAAATTTTCCAGCAGCAGATTTTCTTCATGTCTGGATATGAAATGATAAAAGACAATAATGATGATCAAAACAAAAGTCGCTGGAATGGACAAAGTTAAAATGATCAATCCGAGGTAAAACAAAATTGCTCCCAGGTAGATCGGGTGGCGAACCAGGTTAAAGACACCCTTTCGGATAACAGCAGGTTCTTCCCTAATTTCTCCAAATACAATATTCAAACCTTTCCGTGCCACAATCCCTCCCATGACCAGGATAATAACTGCCACCGGGATTCTGACCCATAATGAAACATAATTTGAGAGAAAGGTGGAATAATGAACGAAAAAGGAATCCGCAATCCACACGGTTAAAAAGATGAGGAGCAGGATGATCTGTCCCATATCACTGAACGTGTGTTCGCCGACAAGGTCTTCCCTGTTTTCGTGTGTTCTACGATCCAATGTTTTTTGTTTTTCCATAACAACCCTCTTTTTGAATTAAGTTTCAAAATACAGAATCCAAATTACATGAATATAATAAAAATGTAATAAAATGTCAATCAGGAAATTGTTGAGTTGATGGCGGATGCGATTTATTTTGATTTATTATTCAGATAGGATTTATTTGCTTATGATTAGATTATCAAAGACAAAATAGAGCTAACTGGATCAGATATCTTTGTTTCGCACAAACAGGGTGTTGAGTATGGGATTCATATTTAACATATTGATAAATGGACAGCAATCATCAAGGGCGAACTTCTTTTTAATAAAAATGATTAAAATAAACATAACAAAGTTGGATTTGGGTTTTGGCAATACGAAAACATCCACCGTACGATTATGAAGATTTGATAGAGTTAGCTAAAATTTAAACGATTCTCATAAAATAATCGAAACCTCAGAAAGTAGATGACCATATTTTATAAATTCTTAATACATGAATTTCGTCCCCAATTTACGATCTGAAGATTAAGCCATGACATATCGGAGAGCCCTGAAACAGGAAATCAGTTCTTTACCGCCAGCGCTTTTGCCAGAAGCAGTGGATTTTGTTCTTTTTCTGAAGATTAAAGCACGCATGCCTGGCAAACGGGGGATTTCATTGATGAATATTAGTCGTGGTGAAATTTGGAAAGTTAATCTTGATCCAACGATGGGTGCAGAAATTTGTAAGTCCCGTCCAGTTGTTGTTGTCAGTTCGGATGCAAGAAAGAAATATACTTGACTTCGAATATTATACTTAGCAAACTGGTTTGTTATCACCAATAGAGTTGCAGGGATATGCGTCCTCTGTCGCATTTGGAGATTGCTTTTTGTGATTTTTTTTGAAAGATTGATAAATAGTCTTTAAAAAAAAATCTTCAATTTTCCACTTGACATTGTAACATTATTTTTAACGGTTTAGACGCAACGCTATTAAATAATTAAGCTTTAACATCACTAACTTTCAGCTTCCTTTGTAATTCGTATTCTCGAATAACTTCAAGGCTGTCAGGTCCCAAAAAGATTTCGCCACAATGATGACATACGGTTTGCGGAACTTCGTGAGCCGTCCCTCTCAATTTACTCACATGATCGCCCAATTTATGCTCAATATTTTCACTCCCACAAATTGGACATCGTTTTATTTTTTTCATCATATAATATTTTACTCCATGTTATTTAAGAAATCACGATCAGTAACATCTTGTCAAATCAATAATTATGATGGGGCAAAATATTCCTTATTGCGATGAATTTCATAATAAGAATACCTCGAATCCCGAAACCCAAATCCCGATTCCCGCTTTTATTTCCTCAAAACCGCCTTGGAAAAAATGTACCCTGGAATCTCCTGATCAAATTGAATTGATTCAATAATAAATTCGGTTCCCTTACCTCTTTTCAACATATCTTTAAATATTATCCTGCCGGGAAACCAGCGACCCTGAATTTTAGTAATATTTTTCAACTCAGTCTTTTTAAGGAGCTTTCCACTTTTAGCGAATAATTCTTCTTTTAATGGAATATATTTATTCTTGTCAACCCATAACTTGCGTTTATAATAGGCGACATCCGAGGTTTTGGCAATCAATTCTAAAATCCAGCACTGCTCACCATCAATCACTTCTGATCCCAAAACTTTCGCAGTATAATGATTTAACAATTTGGGATCTTCCATCATATCTTCGTAGGACAGGTCTGATCCCATCACCGATTGTCGCAGCATGTGACCTGATATTTTAATAATTCGGTCGGTCGAGGGTGAAAACATCCACAAATTATCTTCCAATTTCAACATCTTAGTCCCCTTCTCCCGCGCAGGGGATAGGTACTCCGTATAATTTTTATCTTCACCCTGTGACCATGATTTTGATCCTATGGTACGGCTGCCACGCCGGCCATGAATCACCATTTTAGAAGTAAAAGTACGAGTTTCAGATGTCATATTTTGATCTATTCTATCGAGAATTTCTTTTCCAGTCGGCGTTTGCGAAAAGCCGATTGTCGAATAGAAAAGAATGAATAAAATAGCCAGTTTATTTCGCATGACGTTT
>CBFDBN010000383.1:0-4282 GCA_965603055.1 uncultured bacterium
GTTTCTGTCATACCTTAGTATCTAAAAAGCCCAATTCTTGCCCAAAAAGCAAAAACTTTTTAGCTCTCAGAAATAAAATCTCTCAGAATTAAAAAATAGGAATTATTTTTCTGAGTGATTTCAATTCTGAGAACAGATTTTTTTTTGGTTCTGGCTTGTCCAGGTTAGGAATAAGCTAAATAGTGACGAAAATTTATTTTTGACACTAATTAAGCTCTTTTTGGGATTACGGTTGTTAGGACAATGTGAAAGGATTCCAGTATGAAACGATCGATAAGGTGTTTTGTCTTTATGCTCTTGATTGTTTTTTCCGTATTTTCAACTCTGCTATCAGAAGAATTTTCTCTCAAAGAAATTCAAAAATGTTCCCCACAGCTTCGTCTTTTATTAAACAAAGACAAATCTCAGCTCCACGAGTACCAGGATGCTTACGAGGTAAAAATTGACCAGCAGCAAATTATTTATCATATTTTGCTGAAGTTTAAACCTGCTTCTTTGCAATCAAGCATTCAAGGCGTGGAAATCCAGGCGACAATTGGTCAAATCGCAACAGCCAGAGCCACAAGAGAAGGATTGCTTCACCTGGCGAAACTTGATGATGTGGAAAGGATCGATATTTCCAAATTTATGCAGCCCTGCCTCGACGTAAGCAGAATTTCCACCGAGATCGATCATCTTTATTCTGGAAATCCTTCATATCGAGGGAATGGTGTGCTGGTCGCCATCTTCGATTCTGGCATTGACTGGCGGCACGAGGATTTTATCGACAATTTTGGCATATCCCGAATTTTGTATTTATGGGATGTCACTGACAATGCTGGTCCGCATCCAGCAGGATTTGATTATGGCAGCGAATATACGCAGGCGCAGATCAACGATGAGATCGATGGCAGTCCCACCGGGTTGGTGCGGGAAAAAGATACCAATGGTCATGGCACCCATGTGGCTGGCATTGCTGGAGGCGATGGCTCAGCCACCGGCCATGGCTATGATGCTAAAAGATATATCGGCATGGCGCCCCAGGCTGATCTAATTATTGTTAAAGGTGGAGACAATAGCTATTCAACTGCTAATCAAATAAATGGAACTGCTTATATCATGGCAAAAGCAGAACAGTTGGGTCGGCCGGTTGTAATCAATTTTAGCATTGGCGGACATGCCGGCGCGCATGACGGGACAGAGTTGCACGAACAGGCAATCAATGCGGCCGTCGGCCCGGGAAAGGCAATCGTCATCGCCGCTATGAACGATGGGGGTGAACCGATTCACGCCAGCGGGTCAGTTGCGCAAGGAGGCTCGGTTACGACAAATTTTACAAAAAAGGATGGACCCGAGGATTTCTGGATCAATCTCTGGCATGACGGCAGCGATAAAATGGATATCACCATTACCACTCCAGATGGTTATACAACGCCGGCTAAAGCTTCCGGCAGCGCAGATGATGGCCTACAGTGGGACACCAATTCAGGCAGAATTAAACTGTATGCATCATCGAAAAGTCCCAACAACCAGGATTATAATTTTTATATCTACGTCAGCGGTGATGGCGACACCCCGGTTAAAAGTGGCGACTGGAAATTCACACTTACTGGAACGCAAATTAATAACGGCCGGTTCGATGCCTGGACCCAGCCCTGGAAAGTGGAATTTAGCTCAAATGTCGATTATTCCATGCTGGTCGGTACGCCAGGAGCGGCTGACCGGGCAATTACCGTGGCATCTTATTGCACCAAAAATAAATGGCAAACCGAGGATGGAAATACCTACTTCTACGATCCTGTTCCAAACCTCTGGGATATTTCGACCTTTAGCAGCCCTGGTCCGACCCGGGATGGACGACAAAAACCAGAAATTACCGCGCCGGGGCACGGAATTGTTGCCGCGCTTTCCCGGGATAGCCAACCAAAAGCTTCAAGAATCGCCGAAGATGGTGTTCATCTTTTGAAGCAGGGAACAAGCATGGCAGCCCCTCACGTTACCGGCGCTGTAGCACTGCTTTTTCAAAAAGATCCGACTTTAACGCCAGAGCAAATTAAACAAATTTTGATAGAAAGCGCCTGGGTCGATGGTTATACTGGCGCAGTCTGGAATAATTCCTGGGGCTGGGGAAAGCTGGATATTCAACAGGCGTGCAATCTTGTCGGGGGAGATGTGACCGGGACGGCTGCACAACATGACGTTGGCAATGTCAATTGCGGATTGTCCGATTGGGGACCAGTCGGAACTGAATCTGGCGCTGACCCCGGCTTTCGGTTCCCGATTAATAGCGAATATGATCATGGCTACGGTGGGACACTTGTCGCTGGTGTATGGGGAAAAGATATGGCTGATAGCTACGGTGATCTTGAGATTAATGAGGATGATACCTGGCGTCCCACCGCTACCGGGCAATTTCGTATGTCTGCCTTGGGAAGAGTCTCTGATCAGGAGGGTTACGCACAATTTGAAAAATACCTGCTGACTCCAGATGGATTAACTCATGTCATTGTCGACCAATATAGCTATGCCTGGAATTCGCCGCCTTTCGACCAGTTTGTCCTGATTAATTACGAAATTCATAATTCAGGACCTTACCCTTTGAATAATCTTTTGCTGGGATTTTTTATGGATTGGGACTGCCAGCCCAATAATGAAACCAATGAAGCCAAATACGATTCCGATCTGAACCTGGCTTATATGTGGGACAACGGTTCGGCTGGAAATTCCTACCTGGGAACCGCTGTATTGGGAAAAAATCCAGCTTCATTTAAAATTATCAAAAATCGTGACTCGATTTATCCTCAGAGCGATTTGCCAGATGATGTGATGTTTCAACTGATGAATACTCCCGGTTTTATGGGCAGTATTGGTCAGGAAGATTTATCGACTTTGATATCCATTCCCAGGGTAAACCTATCAGCCAGTCGAAGCACCCGGTTTACCATAGCGCTCGTTGCCGGGGATAATTTGTCTAACATTCGACAAACTGCTGCTCGCGCCAGGGAGAAGTACAATAGTATCATCAATGAATCGGTGACATCCCTCTATTATGATGATGGAACTCCAGAGGGCGGTGCTTATGTTACTGTTCCCGGTGAACGCCTGGCAGTTCGATTTACACCGACCGGTTATCCAGCAAAATTAAATTTTGCTTCATTTTATAATCGAGATTCAAATAAAAATATCAAGCTGAATGTGTATGATGATAATGGTTCAGGTGGTACGCCAGGTACTGCTTTATTATCAAGTTCTATTTTTGTTACACCACAGCCGAACTCCTGGAACAATGTTGATTTATCCAATAAAGCGATTCAAATTAATTCCGGCGATTTTTATATTGGTCTGGAGTGGATTACACCTGAAGAGCCAGTAGTCGGGTATGATGAAGAATTTCCTTATGCGGGAAGAAGCTGGTATTATGATGTTACGATAAACAAATGGTCAAATTTTATCGAAGATGGCGATCCCTGGGACAAACGGGATTTGATGATTGGAGCCGGATTAGAGCTGGCCACATCGGTTGTTGTGGTGGATGATGAAACTTTGCCGAACGATTTTTCGCTAGCGCAGAATTATCCCAACCCATTCAATCCGAGCACCACCATTTCTTATACGCTCCCCCAAAAAGAATTTGTTACTATTAAAGTCTATGATATGCTGGGACGGGAAGTGAAAACGCTGGTGAATGGCAACAAAGATGCCGGACGATTCCAGTGCAAATTTATTGCCAATGGATTGGCTTCCGGGTTATATATTTACCGAATTCAAGCCGGGAAGTTTGTTGCAATGAGGAAAATGATTTATATTAGATAGAAATTATTTTTTACCGTAATCGCTAAGTTGCGGATTCTTTAGACATACCCTTCCGAAGGTTCAAAATCCACTTACGGCGGATCATTTTATTAGATTGATCTGACTCAGGCAAACCTTCGGAAGGGTACGTTTTTTAACGCAGGACGATTATATCTTATATCTAAAACTTCTTGACATTTATGTAAAAAATGGTTATACTGTTTCTCTTTAATTCTCTGGAAACAAATGAAATAAAAAAGTGATTGAGTTTAGTAAGTTTTAAAATTCAGTCGTCGTTCAGCCCCCCCAACTACTATTGACGTTAAACCAGGAAAAGCCGGAGTGCGATCCCTTTATGGATGGTCCCGACATGTTGGGACAGTGCATAAAGGCACCGCAATCCGCTTATCTATACGTTTTCTAGGAAATGGAGAAAAGAATATTTGAAAAAAATTTCCAAAATATTAGAACAAAACGTATTTTTGAAAACGTTGTTTGAATCTGTCCCAAT
>CBFDBN010000384.1:0-4276 GCA_965603055.1 uncultured bacterium
GATCAGTTTTCATTAAGACATTGATTTTTGAAATATTTTGACTCGCTTTTAATCCAGTCATTTGGGTATAAAACAGTGATTTAGATTCAGGATGATCTATCAAAAAGGATAATTTCGCATCCAGTTTTCGATAATCCTCGGATGAGAGCTCCCCGGGATGAATGGGATTGTTAAGCAAGATGGTTGTCAATAAAACGGTCAGGATTATCATTTTGATTTTCATTACCCAACTCCTTTAAAGCTGCTGTTATAATTTTAAAGAATCAACTGGATGAGCTTTGAATTCTCTCGCTCCTTGAATCGATTCCACGAACTTCATCTTTGCCAGGTCATAGAGCGAACTGGCAGGTAGTTTTGCGGTGTAAATTGAGCCAATATTAGCTACAATTTTTATGCCATTATTTTGCAGCACTTCGCGGTGCAAATCAGTTAATTGTTCGTTCGATTTAAAAACAATCGATATTGTCTTATCAAGTTGAGAAGCTTCCTGCAAAGTTTTTATTTGCAATCGCAAATGTGCATCGATCTTTCTCTCGACTTCGGGATCTTTGCATGATTGGATCGTACCGGCAAGAATAAGAAAAATCATGAGGAAAAAGAAATTGGCACTTTTCAAGATAAAATCACCTCCGGCTACTATCAATTATAATGATACATTAAAAAAGCAATTTTGCTTAAAACAGTAAATGTTTTTTTTCAGTCAGGTGAATATAGAGATATTTTTCTAAAATTCAAAGAGAAATTTAAAAGACAGTCGAAGCTTCTCTTCAAATAGTTTAATAGGAGTGAATAAGAATTCAGATTAGAATGGAAAGTTTAAACGTGGGGTGTAGGCCATAGCCGTCAGGTTAAGGAATTTTGAAATTCTTTTCATTGACAATTGACAATGATTTTGTGTACAAGTGGGATATCTCACAGCTAATTATCAATTGTGAATTGTTAATTGTCAATTGTCAACGAAAGAAATAATGCTAATTTCCTTAAAATGAGGGCAATGGATTACCAGCAGACCGGTATTTTCCACCGCTGTCCAGTTTCATCGTTGATGAAAACATGACCTCGTTGCTTGCCAAAAGAATAGACTGAATTGAGGTCCTTTACATTTTGAATAGTGATTTGCTTAACTTCTTCAATCCTGCCTTGCTTAAATTGTCGGGCGATTTTCATATTGTCTATTGTTCTATCGATACTTAAAGTACCTGAAAACAGTTCTTCGATACACGGTTTACGAATAATTTTTTTCCTGAGATAATCCAGCATATCTAAACTGTTGATTTGTTCAAAATCAGCACCGCGATAGCCGGAAAGAACCTTGTAAGCGAATTTTTTTAGATTCAAACCGATGATCAAGCGTGATGAGAAGATTTTATCCAGCAGGATGTTCATATCCTGTTCGGTATAAACATTTATTTCATCAGTGCCGTAATTGAGCAGGGCGGCATAAGAAATTCCCATTTTAGATGTCCCCTTTTTGCCGCCAACATCTTCATAGGTTTTCCGGGTCTGGATGTCTAAAATGTAAACGGCGCTGGAGCTCGAATCTGGTGCCATACTTTTTTCCTTGATAATGTCTAAACCTTTTTCTCATAAATGCGGTAGGTTTTGTAAACCTTTGCCCCGATATTTCTGAGAGCAGTGTTCATGGGATCGTTGGTTTCAAGAATCCATGAAAATTCTCCCCAGTTATAACCTTTCTCCACCCCTTTTCGATAGGTATCTAAATAAAAAACAGAATCGATTCCTTTATTTCGGTATTCTTTGACCACTCCCATAATGATAACGCGCAAGCGATTAATTTTTCTGGCGTGATAGAGCAGTTTAAAAATCCCAAACGGAAACAATCGACCGTTAATTTTCTGCAACGCCTGGTTAATATCCGGAGCAGCCAGTGAAAACCCGATCGGCTCACCATCTTTTTCTGCAAAGAAAACAATATCCGGATCGACAATCGGTTTTAATTCATCAGCGATATGATCGATCTCACGATCAGTCAGTGGAACAAATCCCCAATTTTTTTCCCAGGCATGATTATAAACATATTTGACTTTTTCCACTTCTTTGTTTAGAATTTTTTTATTGATGTTTCTGAAGGTAACATCGCTCCGGGCTTTAATTCGCTCAACCACCTTTATCAAACGCTCAGGTATTTGTGTATCCTTATCCATGCAATAAGCCCACATATCCATTGCTTTGGTGAAGCCATATTGTTCGAGAAAATCCTTGTAGTAAGGTGGATTGTGTGCCATTAATATCGCCGGCGGAGAATCGAAACCATCGACAACCAAACCGCTGACTTCATTTTGAGAATAATTTTCTGGTCCACGTATGTAATCAAGCTTTTTGCTTTTAGCCCAATCCATAACTGTATCGAGTAATTTTTCCGCCACATTGTAATCCTGAACCGTTTCGAAAAATCCAAAGAAACCGACATTCTCTTCATGAACCTTATTGTGACGATTATTTAAAATCGCAACGATTGTGCCAACCAGTTCTTTGCCTTTTCGAGCAATAAAAAAATCTGCTTCAGAATGTTCAAAAAATGGATGTTTCTTTTTATCAAAATTTGCCTTTTGCTGGCTAATTAACGGCGGAACCCAATTTGGGTCATTTTTATAGATTTTCCAGGGGAGCTTGATGAAATCTTTCAGATCTTTTTTTGATGTTACTCGAGTTATTTCGATAGTATCCAATGGCATCTCCTTGCGGCCTGGTGATAGGTTAGTAGTGAGTGGTTAGTGGTTTGTGGTATATTGAGTTTGTTAGTAATTGTCCCCCCATCACTCCCCATTCACGATTCACCACTCACTACTCACCACTAGCCACTCACCAAATTAATTATTGAATTAAGCCAGATTGCTTTCCTGATTTGTAAAATGTTTCCAGAACATGGTCCAACTCATCATCGGTATGAGTTGCCATATAGCTTGTCCTGAGTAGTTGGTGTCCTGCTTCGACAGCGGGACTGATAACTGGATTAGTGAATATCCCGTTTTCAAATAATAATTTCCAGAAATAGAAGGTTCTCATATCATCGCCAATGATGATTGGAATAATTGGTGTTTCTGACACACCGGTGTTAAATCCCATCTCATCGAATCCCTTCTTCATTTTTTGGGTGTTTTTCCATAGTTGATCCAACCGCTCGGGTTCAGCGATTAAGATGTCTAATGCTTTACTAACAGTGGCTACAGCAGAAGGCGGCATGCTGGCTGAAAAAATAAATGATCTGGCGTGATGTTTTATATAGTTAATTACTTTATTTTCGCCAGCAATAAATCCTCCAATTGAAGCAAAGGATTTACTGAAAGTACCCATGATCAAATCGATGTCGTCCCCCATATTGAAATGTTCGCCAGTTCCCCTGCCGGTTTTACCGAGGACGCCACAAGAATGGGCATCATCAATCATTATACGGGCATGATATTTTTGAGCTAATTCTTTAAGTTCTGGTAAATTGACAATATCACCTTCCATGCTAAATACACCATCAGAGACGATTAATTTTCCAACAGAATTGTTACCGTTGACTTCCAATTGTCGTTTCAGATCCTGCATGTTATTATGTTTGTATCTGAAAATTTTACCGAAGGCTAATCGGCAGCCATCTACGATGCTAGCATGATTGGTACGATCACTAAAAATGATATCGTCCTTGCCAACGACTGTGGAGATTGTCCCCTGGTTGGTTTGAAAACCAGTGGAAAAAACCAATGCAGCATCTTTGTTGATAAAGTTAGCCAGTTTTTCCTCTAATTCTTCGTGTAAAGAGAGCGTTCCATTTAAATAGCGTGAACCAGTACAGCCAGAGCCGAAAAGTTCAAGTGCTTCAATTGCAGCCTGTTTCACTCGTTCGTCCTGGGTTAATCCAAGATAATTATTGGAACCGATCATAATAAATTTTTTGCCGTCAATCATCACGGTCGATCCAGCCCCAGATTGAATCGCTTTGAAATAAGGATAGTAGCCCTGGGCTTTCGCCTCATCCGCCCGGGTGAACTTGTAACATTTATCAAACAGATCCAATTTTCCTCTCCTTCTCAATTTTTAATAAATTAATTTATATTAACATGAAATATATAAATCATTTTTTAATTAGTCAAACAAAAAATTTAAAAAATGAAAAAAATATATTCTTACCTTGCATAAATTGAAAAATGTTTGTATTATATTACTACTTAGTCATATTCAAAAACCTGGCGGAGTGCGGTGCCTTTATGCACCGCGTCATGCAGTCCATAGAGAAACTGCACTCCCAATTTATTATTTTTGAGTAATC
>CBFDBN010000385.1:0-4272 GCA_965603055.1 uncultured bacterium
AGGGAATGGGATTACTCAGTAACCGGGGTGATGAAAAAGTAAAAAATATTTTGGAATCGATTCTAAATCGGCTTGGTGGGATGAGAAAGGGGTATATTGGAAGCCCTGGTGCTGCGATGAGTACTGATCTTTATCGCGGCGAAATTGAGAATCTGAAAAAATTTCTTGATCGAGAACAAGCCCGGGTTCAACAGGAACTGGCTATTTTGTTGATGATGAATGATGCAAATATGTATTTGCAGCAGAATCAATTTGAACAGGCTGATTCCATCTATATAAAGGCGCTCCAATTCGCCTGGAAAACACGGTTTACTTTGCGGGTCCAGCAGCTTTTCAGTAATTTAACCTGGAGTGGGATTAAACGGGACCAATTCGATCAGGCAGATGCCTGGTTGGATTCTCTGAAAAAATTCTCTCCATCTGCATTATCATCAGTTGAATTGCGGAATGCCCGCTTAGCCCGGGGATTAATCAATCGAAAGCAGAAACAATACCCACAAGCGATTGCTGATATCAACCAGGCAATTTCTTTTTACCAGCAGGCAGAGGATAAGCGGGGACTATGCCGGGCATTATCTCACCTGGCAAATACCTATCTTCTCAATGATGATTTTGAAAATGCCAGAATAAATTACTTGAAAGCGTTAGAACTCAATCAATCCGTGAAAGATAAAGAAGCAGCCTGGTTTGCCAATGGCGGTCTGGCAAAATATTATTACGAGTTGAAAAATTATGAAGCGGCGTTGGAACATTTTGCTGCTTATTTTGACGTGATTCGTGAAATAGAGGGAAGTTTTTATCGTGATGAAGGGAAAACGAGCTTCCTCGAAAGCCAAAATGAAATGACGGATGCATACATAACAACCACGATTAAAGTGGCGCAACAGAAACAACAATTTAGTATTGCTCGACCGATCATTGAACAACAGCGCGCTCAAACTCTGGTCGCACTGCAACGAGCCGGAGGTGCTCGGGGGTTCAGGGAAGCCGGACACTTATCGGTTGAGCGAGTTTTATTCCATAATAGACAACTGGAATGGAGCGAAGTGCTTAATGAATTGCGTGCTGTTGGTATTTTAAAAGGCGGAATGATGGGTAATTCTGTTGAACAGCGGGCGCCAGGTGTGGAATCGATGCCAGGACCGATAAGAGATTTTAAAGAATTTCCATTAAGAGATAATGAACTATTACCAATTTCAGAAATACCGAAAGTAACTTTTCTGGAATATTATATTTTACCGGATCAACTCATAATATTTGTCAAATCCCCTGATGAAAAAATCGAAGGTGCAGTCACCAAAATCAACGCTGATTCCCTGGAAAAACTGATCGCTGACTATTGTTTTAAGCTTGAAGTGGGAGATACAAGGGGGATTCAAATTTCACGCAACGTAGTTCCAATCGGGCGTAAGTCAACAGGGCGATCAGTATCGGAGCTTTCCAACCTGCTTTATCAACTATTAATCCAACCTGTGACGAAATATTTGCCAGTCGATCCCCAGCAACCGATTGTAATTGTTCCCCATCGCTCGTTGTGGCAATTGCCATTCGCAGCACTGCAGGATGCGAATAAGAGCTATTTTGGTGATCGACATGCCCTGACGTACGCTGCATCCAATGAAAGCTGGAATTTAATAGCCAGAAAACGGCGTAAGTCAGATCATCGCAATCCGAATGCCTGGATTGTGGGCAATCCTCGAATGCCTGAAAAGATCGAAGCGTGTTGGAGTACGCTTTCATTTCATTCATTGCCGGGCGCTGAAATTGAAGCCCGGGAGATCGCTGGTTTATTTGGGCCAAAAAATGCAAATGTTTTCACTGGCAGTCAGGCAGACCGCCTCCGCCTCGAAGCCTGGCATCCAAATTTTAGCGTGTTGCATTTTGCAACCCATGGTTTTGCTTGTCCCGATAAAGCACTAAGCTCATTCATTGTTCTTAGCGCGCAGAAAGCAAACGATTTGAAAGTAGATACGACATCGCTTGAGATCTCTCTCGCCCATGATTCTCGCTTTGCGGTAAAATTGGATATGTTGCAGGAAATGATAGATTATACCTGGGCATGGTGGGATGTGTCCAAAACAACTTTTCCTGGAATTTTGGACGCCTGGACCATTATTAAAGAATATGACCTGAATGCCGACCTGGTGACTTTAAGCGCCTGCCAGACCGGGCTGGGTAAATTTTTAGGAGAAGGCGTTATCGGCTTTGGTCGAGCATTTTTAAGAGCCGGCGCACGTTCCTTATTGGTTAGCTTGTGGCGTGTAGATGATGAAGCAACGAAAGAGCTGATGATTGCTTTTTACAAACAATACCTCAAACATGGCAATAAAGCAATTGCCCTGCAAAAAGCAATGCAGCAGACACGGGAACGATTTCCACATCCAAAATATTGGGCTGCATTTTCTTTAATCGGGATGGCGGAATGAGGATTGATGAATTAAGATTTCCATATTAACTATCAGTGGGATTTTATTGCCTGGGGTGATGTTCTTTTAATCGTAATAGTTCACTACCAATACTGCTCATTCTTTCGATCTCAGAACAAGGATTAACGATTTACGATTTTAGAAGTATTTTTGGTTTTTTGACTTGAGATTATTGACACAGCATTCCTTCGCAAATCAAAAATCGTTAATCTTTGTTCGTAAATCATTTTTTTCATAACGATAAATGCAGGGGGTAATCTATTACTTTTAATCAATTCTCCCCACAGATTGAATAAGTCCCACAGATGTTTTCTTGCAAAGATATTTATGAACATTACGGGAAATAAAAAAGCTGCTCTCTTTATCTTCCTGATTTTAGGGTGCCTTTGTTCCTCATCTATTCAAGCTGAACCGATTGAAGGGCAAATTACTGACGTTATTATAGCTGGTAATGGCAAATATATTATCGCCAGCTACACCGGTCCATACATTGTCGTGTGGGATACAGATCGATTATGGGAATACCATCAGCCAATCCAGGTCCTTGCCTTTAAGGGAAGCGGTACAAATGCAATACCGATTGCTGCATCTCGAGATGGCAAATGGCTGGCATCTAAAAACAGCGGATCTCCAATGGTTGCCGTTTGCAAAATGGAAGTTGGATTTCCCTGTCACTTTCGGATACCGGTAGAGGACAGGTATTGCGATCTCCAATTATCACCAGATGGTCGTCAGCTTCTGATTATCACCCAAAATGAAATCCAGTTAGTTGATCTTTTGAAAACGGGGATAATCCATGATCGCAAAAAGCAGCCAATAAAATCTGCTGGATATATAGCAGTCGATTGGAAGCATGGCTTGCTCGCCACTAAAGTGGATGAGGATTCCATCATAATTTTAAACCTCAAAAATTTTGAAGTAATTAATAGCCTCAATATTGCTGCGGATTTCCTTAGTCAAATCGTATTTTCTGGTGATGGAAGACATTTAATTGTTTGTCATGAATATTGGTACAAGGATAAAGATTTTCTAGAACGGAGCGTTCAGGTCTATTATTTTTTAGCGGAGTCATCGCAGGCGAATCATCCAGTCGGTCTTAAATCAGCCGAATACGTGGTGCCAGGCGATTCAGAAGGTGAATACTGGTGTGTTGAAAATTCGATGGCTAATGAAAGGAAGCTATCATTGCTCAATCCATCAGCAGAAAAAACAAACCGCAGCATTACCATCAGTGTTGATGACGAATCGGAGATTATCGCGGTGAGTGAACATCGCGGTTATATCCTGGTGAAACGAGGTGACGTGCTTTATTCCTGGGATTTACGAACCCGGTTACCGATGTTTCAGCTCCATGACAGCAAAGTCAAATATCAAACTTCCGATGGATATTTGCCACACCTGGTACCACGGTTGGGCGCTGCTCCAGTGTTTGAAATGCTGGAGAAATTGAGTTTTGCCAGTGGATTTGAGCAGACACGAAATCGTAAACATACACTGTTCTGGTTAGCCTCATTGGTCACCAGGCTTAGAACAAGGTATGACCGCGTATGGTTCTCTTTATTAACTGAACTTCGGGATGATGAAAACATTGGGCGAGGTTTTCTCCTTTTGAATGAGTTGATCGAAGTTTTGATTCAATTAAACAAGGCAGAATTTCTGTTAAATTCGGAACAACCGAAACAGGCGCTCAAGGTTTCCGATCAAGGATTGCGTCGGGTAAAATCATTTCAAGATAAAATTGGTCTCATCCCCCAGCTCAATATTTATGATCAGAATATCGGGACTTTAGTAGCAAATTATTGGCCAGTCCTTGAACGAGAGTTTTTTTTGGTACAAGGTTTAAGTG
>CBFDBN010000386.1:0-4264 GCA_965603055.1 uncultured bacterium
ATCAGAATGAAGAAAGGTATTTAGATTAAAGGTTATCACTGGCAGGTGAAAAAAAATGTGAAACGTGAGACTTGCTATTTTTCGTTTCACGTTTCACATCATGGTGGACCCTAATTGGTGCGTTTCCATTTGCCGTGGAAGAAACCGTGTCGCGTGCTATCATCTTTAACTTTCCAATGACCTTGCAGGGTGCCGATTGCTGTAAGACTGCGATTTACCCAGCGACCTCTGAGCCAGCCTTTATTTTCATCTTGATCATTGTATCCCCATTTACCTGCCAAAAGTCCGCCGAATTGACCGTTCAGATGGACATATTTTCCATACATGACCTTTTCACCGAAGCGATTCACGCCCCATATACCTTTCAGATGTCCCACTCGAGTGCCAACATTATTGATCCATCTTCCTTTGAAGATACCGCCGTGCTTTCTGTTTTTGATCCAGTTACCTTCCAGAAAGCCGCCCCCGAAAGGAATGATCTGCTTGTTATACGCCTGAATCGAAACCTGGTGACCCTGGGCAGTTACTGTTTCAACCAATTCCAGGGAGTCGAGTTCATCAAAAGTAAATGTGTGGGTATAAAGACTGGTCGTAATGGTAAATTCACCTGGAATATTCAAAGTATCTTTATCCATAATCACCAGCACGATTCCATCATAATGGGGAACAGTTTGAGATGTCCATTGAACCGTTTTGTGATCTGGTCGGGGAAGGACTATCTTATCATTTTTCTCGAAGCGTACGGTTTTCATAATGCCTAATTTGCCTCGATTAATTGTGGCAGAGCCATCCCAATTAATCACATCCGTTGCAGTTGAATCACCTTCGAGCAAGCCCCAGGTGATTCGAATGTAATAAGCATTGACCGTATCAGAGTGAAGGGCATCGGTAAAAACCGGGTCCAGGCTGATCAGGTCGTCAACACCATTGTCATCAGCAAAAGCGACTGACATTTCTGGATCGCCAAAAGCTGGCAGCTCATCGGTTGTCTCGAAACCACCGTAAGGTTTATTCAGCTCGGTTAATTCTTCTTCATTACCCGGTTCAGTTGGTGAATCTTTAGAACATCCCCCGATAATCAACATCACTGATAGTGCAAAAATTAACAGCGAAAGTAAGGCATAGTTTTTCATGGTCTGATCTCCTTAATTATTAATGTTAAGAACTGGTTGTTGATTTTAAATTGGGATCCCTTGTTTTGTTCTTTCATTTTGCAAATGCCAGACCAAAAAAACTATTTGATTTTTCTACAAATCTAACTAATTATTTTTTAATTAGTTGTTATTTTATTTTGCTTAAAGCATAAGCATTTTTGATGTACCGAATGAAGCAAATTTCAATTAAAAGCGTACCTCCTGGTACATTTTATCAATTGTCAATTATCAATTGACAATTAAAATCTCTTTCATCCCTCGTACATGCTATCAATCATATCTGCATATTTCTCCTCAACAACCTTGCGTTTAATCTTCAATGTCGGGGTTAATTCACCAGCTTCTATTGTAAACGGCTGGGGCATCAGGCGAAACGCCTTTACCTGTTCAAAGCGAGCAAGGTCAGCCGATATCCGTTCGACCTCATTGGCGACATATTGATGAATTTTTGAATGATTGACCAGTTCTTTGTCATTCTCAAATGAGATATTTTGTTCCCCGGCATAATTTTGTAAAGCTTCAAAGTTAGGGACGAGGAGGGCGGACAGGAATTTTCTTTTATCACCGATAACCATTACCTGGTCGATCAACGGACTGGTTATCAATAGATTTTCAATCGGTGCCGGGGCAATATTTTTCCCGCCTGAGGTGACAAGAATATTCTTTTTACGATCGGTAATGACCAAAAAACCATTTTCGTCCAGGAAACCAATATCACCGGTGTGTAGCCAACCGTCCTCATCAATCACCTCTCGGGTCTCGGCTGGCTTTTTGTAATAGCCTTTCATGACATGCGGTCCACGGGTTAAAATTTCACCATCCTCAGCAATTTTAACCTCGACTCCGCCTTTTTCAAGCACTGGGCCAACAGTCCCAAACTTAAATTTATCTTCGAGGTTAGCCGCAATCACTGGCGAGCTTTCAGTGAGACCATAGCCTTCCAATATTTTTATGCCAGCATAATAAAAAAATTCCCCAATTTCTTTGGGCAAAGGCGCACCGCCTGATGCAAAGAATCGAAGTCTACCGCCAACTCTCTCATGCAATTTGCTGAACACCAGTTTATGAGCTAAATTGTATTTTAATTTTAGCACTCCCCCACCTTTTCCCTGCTCCTGCGCTTTGACATATTTCGCACCACTTTGAATTGCCCAGTTGAATATTTTTTGCTTAACTGCACCGCCAGCTTTAGCATTTTCCAGCACACGAGTGTACATTTTTTCAAAGAGACGGGGCACACTGGTCATTATCGTTGGTTTCACTTCACCCAGGTTTTGGGCGACGCTATCAATGCTTTCAGCATACGCGATAGTTGCGCCGACAGATAGTGGGCAAAAATGACCTGCCATTCTTTCAAAAACGTGACACAAGGGTAAAAATGATAAAAATGTGTCTGTAGATACAATGTTTAACGAGGCGACACCCCCTTTTACGTTAGAAAGAAAATTATTATGCGTTAAAATCGCACCTTTGGGATTCCCGGTTGTGCCAGACGTATAGACGATTCCAGCCGGATCATCAGGTGTAACCGCTTTTGTCACCTGGTCGTAATAGTCAGTGTTTTTGCTTCCGAACTCTCGCCCTTTTTCAAATACCTGTTGGAAGGAGAACATTTTTTCATTGATGACAGCCGGTGAATCCATGAAAAAAATATATTTAATCACCGGCAGATTTTTGATAATTTCAATAATTTTGCTGGTCTGATCCGGGGTAGAAGTGATGATAATTTTTGCCTCTGAATCGTTAAGAATATATTCGATCTGCCTGGGAATAAGCGAGGGGTAGATGGGGACATTAATTGCGCCAAGCGATAAAATTGCCAGGTCCGAAATCGCCCATTCCGGACGGTTCTCTGATAGCAGGGCAACACGATCTCCCTTTTTCACTCCCAGCGAAGCCAAACCCAGGGCAAAATCTTTCACCTTTTCTCCAAATTCCTGGTAGGTGATTCCTTGATACTTACCTTCCACTTTATTCATCAATGCAGTCTTTGAGCCATTCGTTTTAACAGTATTGAGAAACATCTCGGTTAATGTTGCAGCATTCATTGTATTTCCCTCCGAATTTGAGTCTTTTTACGTGACACGTCAAATGTGAGACGTGAGACGCAAGATTATAGCAGTGCAAGTTAATCAATCAAAAACAACCATAGATTGTGCCAATTATTTTTCAGTTCTTTATAAGTTGCTTCCTGAAGTAATTGCCCTACAAGGAGAAGCGGAGGAAACAGAGTTTAATCGGAGTTTTATAAAAGCCCAATAATTTCTAACCTGGACAAGCCAGAACCAAAAAAAACCTGAACCGCTAAATATGCAAATTAGAAAAATTTCGCTAATTAATAATTCATGTAATTTGAAAAATTAGCATAATTCTCGGTCAAAAAATCTTTGCCCAGTATGCAAGAAATTTGCTTTTTAGGTGCTAAATATTCTCCGTGAGTCTCGGTTAACTCCGTTGCTCCTTGTAAGATTTTTTTAGGATTTTCTACACAAACTTAGAAATTCGGAAACAACAAATTAAACGAATCTCTGATCGTCTCACATCTGTCGTCTCACGTTTCACGCTTGCCAATTGCATTGTTAGAATTATAACAATAATGTTAAAAATTGTCAAGCTAAAAATTTAAAATTGGAAAATAAAAAACCCCTCAGACCAGGGGGGCGTCTAAGGGGTTGGAGGGTAACAGAGATACAAGTTATTTATCCAGTTACTTTTTTTCTTCTGTCGAAACTCGAGAGTCTTTGTTGAAAGAAGTTCTTTCCAGAGCCTGTTGCGGATGTTCCATGATTCTCGACTCAAACAATTTGCTCGTGATATAACGACTCAAAGCACCATTGATTTCCTTATGGCGCAAAATGTTAATCCGCTTTTTTTTCATAATTGTGTGTCCTTTAATTGGTGATCTCTAAGATTAACATTGCTGCCAGAAAACATGCAAGATGTGTGCCAGGAGGAGATGATCGATGTAACTTAAATATTTTTAAATAGAGTTGTACTGACGGAAATGTAATTAAATGTACACTTTTGAATCAAAAAAGCGGATTTGTCTCAAAATTAATCAATGGGAAGCCGTGAACCTGCGGGAGGTTCTGAACCTCTCGCAGGTTTAA
>CBFDBN010000387.1:0-4260 GCA_965603055.1 uncultured bacterium
ACATGCGCCCCACTTTATCCGAACTGGGTGAATACGATGGCACCGCGCTGATGGAATTTAAAACCAAAAAAAATATTATCTACCAGCTTAATAAAGAAACGGTTTGTACTTATGAGATGGACGATGCTCCGCCGTTTGAGCTGAATCAAAAAGCATTGGATATCGCGCTTGAAATTACATTGATGTTACAGTGCAATGTCGTTAGTGAATTGCACATTGCGCGTAAACAATATCTCGATGGCAGCATTCCCACCGGGTTTCAACGGACGACTATCTGTGGTATCGATGGCTGGATTCCTTACAAAGATCGAAAAATTGGAATTATTCAACTGGGTCTGGAAGAAGATGCCTGTCGGGAAGTTTCTGACGAAGGGCATATACGTACTTATAAAACAGACCGCCTGAGTATGCCGCTCATAGAAGTTGTCACTTATCCAGACATGCTTATGCCACAGGAAGTCGCCGATGTTGCCCAGCTCATCCGCCAATTGACTCGCTCCACCGGCAAAGTAAACCGCGGCATTGGCGCGGTTCGCCAGGACGTGAATGTGAGTATTGAAGGTGGAACGCGTGTCGAGATAAAAGGGGTGCCTCGTATTCCGTTGATCCCCGGGCTGGTCCATAATGAAGCCGGCAGGCAGAAAGCATTGCTGGAAATAAGAGATAAACTCGAACAGCGTGGTTTGACCAAAGAAAATTTTAAGCCTGAATATTTCGATGTGACTGATATTTTAAAAGATACCAGCTATCTGCCAATTAAAAATTTTGTTGCTGATGATTTTAAAATTAAATGTGTAAAGCTACCGTTCTTCAAAGGGATTTTGAGATACTCGATCCAACCAGGAACTAACTTTGCAAAGGAAATTTCTGATCGAGTGCGAGTGATTGCCTGCCTGGAT
This sequence comes from uncultured bacterium, assembly GCA_965603055.1. Lineage (GTDB taxonomy): Bacteria > Zhuqueibacterota > Zhuqueibacteria > Thermofontimicrobiales > Thermofontimicrobiaceae > CBFDBN01. The sequence goes on from CBFDBN010000387.1 coordinate 900, forward strand.
AAAATTCCAAATATCATTCACTCTGACACCGATGACGTAACCATCAACAGCGTCAATTGGCTGAAAATTAAAAAACTAAGCCGATTTGAAAACGAAGATGCATTGGTAATTACATGGGGGAATTCTCGGGATGTTGAAACGGCTGTCCAGGAGGTTGCCATTCGAGCCGAAGAGGCGATCGTCGGGGTGCCAAACGAAACCAGGCAGGCTTTGCCTGATGGCACAACAGGTTTTGAGCGAATCCTTCCTGGTCCTGACCGCATGTACCCTGATACAGATTTACCACCGATTGCGTTGTCAGAAGATCGAATTGAAAGTATTCAAATGAAATTGCCACCACTGCCCTGGGAACGAAGAAGTCGATATGAGCAGCTTGGTCTGCCCGATTTTATGATCGATCAATTGATTCTCCTTGAAAAAGCAGATATTTTTGATCGATTAATCTCCGGATTGAACGTCGAGACGAAATTAGCTGCTGTCTTTCTTACTCAAACATTAAAACACTTTAAGCGAAAAGGATTGCCTGTTGGAAAGCTGGATGACAGTGATATTCTTGCTATTTTTGAAGCCTATAAAAACAAAAAAATTGTCAGGGAAGCAATACCATTGATTGTTGAACAATGGCTGAATTTAAACTCTCGTCCAATTGAAGATGTGACGGCTCAATATCTGATTATGAATGAAGAAGAAGTCATTTCAATCATCGAGCATGTAATTCAAAAAAATGAAAGGGAAGCGATCAATGATAAAACTAAAAAGTTAGCTTTTCTTATTGGTCAAGTCATGAAAAAAATAAAAGGCCGGTTTGATGGAAGAACAGTGGCTGATTTGGTCGAGCAACAAATAATGAAATTATAGATTTACTGACCGGTCACTGGCAGTGACCGGTCAGTTTGTCCGTATTTTTGAAACGATGAACCATAGTTATGAATCGAGGTTAATTTTCTATGTCTGACAACGAAAAATATAAAGGCTATCGAGGGGCAGCTTTAAGCACTTTAAAAAATTTTGATGTCCAGGTCTGGAGCGACGTGGAGGTTCAAACGACTCGTGGGGGATTTAAGGGAATTATTCTACCCCGATCAGAAACAGCAGATGAAAATCATATTGTCTTGAAACTGCGCAATGGATACAATGTTGGTCTGGCTGTCGATACAATAACAGAAATGGGCGAAAAAGGCTATAAGAAAGCCAATTATAAAATTCCTGAAAAAGCATTCCCTTACGATCCAAAAAAGCCCCGTGTCAAATTATTTGGAACCGGCGGAACAATCGCCAGCCGATTGGACTATCGTACTGGCGCAGTAATTCCTGCCTTCTCACCGGGAGAGCTTTATGGCTCTGTTCCAGAATTGGCTGATATTTGCAATCTTGAAACGGAAAAGCTTTACGGTGTTTTCAGCGAGAATATGGGGCCGGAGCAGTGGATCGGAACGGCAACAGCTATCGGTGAAGAGATCAAAAAAGGGGTGAACGGCATTGTGATCGGGCACGGGACCGACACCATGCATCATACCGCGGCGATTCTTTCATTTATGATTCAAAACTCACCGGTACCGATTGTGATGGTCGGATCGCAGCGTTCCAGTGATCGTCCTTCTTCGGATGCGGCAATTAATCTCATCAATGCCACAAAGACTGCTGCTGAAAGCGATATTGCTGAAGTGATGGTCTGCATGTTCGGTCCCACCAGTGATCAGTACGATCTGCTCCATCGAGGAACCCGGGTGCGAAAGATGCATTCCAGCTATCGTTCAACATTTCGAACCATCGGCGATATTCCCATTGCCATGGTCAGTCGGGACCGGATCGTTCCGTTGCGGGAAGACTACAAACGCCGACGAAATGATAAAAATGTCGTTGTCAATACTGATTTTGAAGAGATGGTTTCGATTGTGTACTATTATCCCAATATGCTGCCTGATATCATCGAATCTTTGATTGATAATAATTATCGGGGTATTATCATTGCCGGTACCGGATTGGGTCATGTCAATAAACCACTCTACCCGGCTTTGAAAAAGGCTCATGAAAAAGGGATCGCCGTTTACATGACCGTCCAGACGCTGTGGGGTTATGTGCAGATGTATGTTTACGATACGGGAAGAGATATTATGGAACTTGGTGTGATTCCGGCTGCCAATATGCTGCCCGAAGTCGCTTATGTGAAATTAGGCTGGGTATTGGGACAGACCAATGATCTGGAAGAAGTGAAAGAAATTATGCTGACACCGATTGCAGGCGAAATTACCGAACGGGAGCCACATAATGGTTATTTGATCTATCAAGGCGGAATTCCTGAGGTGGAGGAGTTTATTAGTAAGTATTGGAAATAAAAACAGAAATAATAATTGTATAGAAATTTAAAAATAATTTGTTTAATTTGCGAAGCTATGTTCTGCGTCGAGGGGAATCCAATAAATAATTATCAAACAGGAACAAAGCTATGATGCTTTTGCCATTTAAAATCTTCTCGAATTACACGGAAAGTTTTTATTTCAAAAGGCTTAATATGAATCGTGAAACTATTATCTGTTATTTCAATCTCCGAATGCTCCATATCTCTTTCCAGCAAGTCAGTCTCGTTGATATGCATGATTTTAAATGAAAATTGAATTCTCGCCTCAACTGCCTTTCCATGCGTTTCATAACACCGAAGAATCAGCGAAGCGTCATCCTCGCATTTTTTGAAGGCGGTGATAATAATGTTGTCCGCAAAACAACGGATAAATGATCCTTCAGATGGCAAAGTCCCGGGATGACGATCGGTCAATAACGGAAGCAATGGCTGATTGAATTCGTAACCATTTCTCAAAGTATTGACTGTCTTCCAGTCTTTTTGATGAGGGATGATTGCATATTTGAAATGATGAATTCCCTTATCCGGAATCGGATCAGGCTCATAAGATGAACGGAGTAGCGATAAACGCATTACATTTTTATTGACATCACAGCCATACTTGCAGTCATTCAACAGGCTTACGCCACAACAGGAATCGCTTAGATCCATCCATTTTTGAGAAGGATATTCATGCCCGTTTGCTTCTCTCTCAATGGTTCCAAAAGGAAGCTCGAACGTCGCTTTTGAATCTGAATTAAAATGAAACGGGAAAGCAACTTTTAAAAATTTGCTTCCATTCTGCCGGGAACCGATCTCCTGCCAATCGACCGTAGTTGGAAAATCAATTCTATCGAGATCACTGTAAATAGCAATTCTCTGAATAAAAGTAGAATGATTATATTTATGTACAACCTGTAATAAAATTCTAATCGGTCCCTGTTCTAAAATTTCGATCCGATCTGGCTTATTTAAATCTATGGTTTCTGAAATTTTTCCAATGACCCAGGCAGACATTTCGTG